>JAJYKL010000197.1 GCA_021788625.1 Chloroflexota bacterium | reverse complement strand
GAAGCGCTGACCTGCTGGAGCCCAAGGTACTGGAACACTTGTACTAAGATGGACAGGTTATAAGCAAACCTATCGGAAAACGAAAAGAGACCATTAGAGCCTATCCCAGTAGATGTCTGACTTCTCCGAGAAGTCAGACATCTGGGCGCCTATCGGGATGGGTTCTTAGGGGTCACTTGTGGCGGAAGAGGCCTGATGCCAATGGCACAAGAAGCGATTGTCGTGCGCGGCGCGCGCGTGCACAACCTGAAGAATATTGACGTCGAGATCCCACGCGACCGGCTGGTGGTCATCACCGGCCTGAGCGGGAGCGGCAAATCCTCCCTGGCTTTCGACACCATCTTCGCCGAGGGCCAGCGCCGCTACGTGGAAAGTCTGTCGGCCTACGCGCGGCAGTTCCTCGGTCAGATGGAGAAGCCCGACGTCGACCACATCGACGGCCTCTCGCCGGCCGTGTCCATCGACCAGAAGGGCGCCAGCCACAACCCGCGCTCCACGGTGGGCACCGTCACGGAGATTTACGACTACCTGCGCCTCATGTTCGCGCGCATCGGCATCCAGTACAGCCCCGTCACCGGTCAGCCGCTGGTGTCGCAGTCGGCGGAAAGCATAGTGGATGCCATCGCCGGCCTGCCACCGGGCACACGCGTGCAGGTGCTCGCGCCGCTCATCCGCGACAAGAAGGGCCACCACCAGGGCGTTTTCGAGGACGTGCGCAAGGAGGGTTTCGTACGCGTGCGCGTGGACGGCCTGGTGCGTGACGTGAACGAGGATATCGAGCTGGACCGCTACAAGATCCACAATATTGAGGCCGTAGTGGACCGGCTAGTGGTGCCCCTGAAAATTGAGAGTGCAGAATCGGGATTGGTCAAGGGCGATACACGCACGATTGATGAGAAAGTGCCAGCTCCCGAGCATGGTTTCCAGACCCCATCCACTGAGTACTCGCAATTCCTGACCCGACTAACAGACTCGGTGGAGACAGCCCTGAAACTGGGTGACGGGTTTTGTATTGCCATGGTGCAGGAGCCGCCTTCGGCCAGACCCTCCTCCATGCCCTCTCCCGATGTTCCAGGCGAGGGAGCAATAAATCTCTCTTCCAACGGCAGTGGAGGAACCGGGGGAGAGGTTAGTGTTCCCCAAGTGCCTGTAGATTGGCAGGACTTGCTGTACAGCGAGAAGCGGGTGGACCCAGCCACCGGCATCAGTTATCCGGACCTGGAACCCAAGTTATTCTCATTCAACTCACCCAATGGGGCCTGCCCCGACTGCCAGGGACTGGGGAGCAAGATGGAGATCGATCCTGCCCTGGTAGTGCCCAATACCGACTTAAGCATCGACGAGGGAGCCATCGCAGCCATGCAATGGTCCAATGACGACGCGAACTTTCACACTCAGCTCCTCACATCCGTGTGCCACCAATACAGCATTCCGATGGAAAAACCGTGGGGCAAACTGACGGAGGCGCAGCGACAGCTCATCCTCTTCGGTGCAGGGAACGAGAAAGTACGCGTGGAGTATCGCAATCGCATGGGCGACCGCCGCATGTTCGACATGGCGTTTGAAGGGGTCATCCCGAACCTGATGCGGCGATACCGGGATAACACGTCGGAATGGACGCGTGAGCAGATTGAGGAGTACATGACTTATCGCATATGCCCCACCTGCCTGGGCAAGCGGCTAAAACCTGAGGTGCTGGCTGTGCGAGTCGGCGATCTGAACATCGCGCAGGTGGCTGACATGAGCATCGGCAAGGCGTTACTGTGGGTGCAGGCGCTGGTAGCGGGACGCGGAGCGGAGAGGGCTGGCCGGAGAGCCGGATCGAATGGGAGTGCGGGCAAGGGGATGCGAGGCTGTAACGACGTAAAGGAAGCAGATGCCCTTACCCATTCCGAGTCTCCTTTTTCCAGTGTCAAACCCCTGAACGACCGGGAGTATGCCATCGCTGGCGTGATTCTGAAGGAAGTTCGCGCACGACTGCAATTCATGGTGGACGTCGGGCTGGACTACCTGACACTCAGCCGCGCAGCAATGACTCTGAGCGGCGGCGAGGCACAGCGCATCCGCCTGGCGACGCAGGTCGGCTCACAACTGATGGGCGTTCTGTATGTGCTGGACGAGCCCTCCATTGGTCTGCACCCGCGCGATCAGGCCCGACTGATCCGCACCTTGCAGCGCATGCGCGACCTGGGCAATACAGTGCTGGTAGTGGAGCATGACGACGACACCATGCGGGCTGCAGATTGGATCATCGACATGGGACCGGGTGCAGGCGAATACGGTGGCAGCGTGGTGGCACAAGGCACGGTGAGGGACATCATGAAGCACAAGACTTCACTCACCGGTGCGTATCTGAGCGGACGCCTGCACGTGCCCATCCCGCATCTTCGGCGAAACGGCAGCGGAAAGCACATCGTCATCCGCAATGCACGCGAGAACAATTTGAAATCGATCGATGTGAGTATCCCGCTGGGGCGCTTCGTGTGTGTGACTGGCGTCAGCGGCAGCGGCAAGAGTTCGCTCATCGTGGAGTGCCTGTATAAAAAGTGCGCCAACGTTCTGAACGGCGCCATGGAGCGCCCGGGTGCAATTGACGCCATCGAAGGGCTGGACGCGCTGGATAAAGTGATCAATATCGACCAGCAGCCCATCGGGCGCACGCCGCGCTCTAACCCGGCCACTTACACCGGTCTGTGGACACCTCTGCGCGATCTGTTCGCCAGTACGCCAGAGAGCAAGATGCGTGGCTACAAGAGCGGGCGCTTTAGCTTCAACGTGAAAGGCGGGCGCTGCGAGGCTTGCGAGGGGCAGGGCGTGATCCAAATCCAGATGCAATTCATGCCCGATATCTATGTGCGCTGCGACGTGTGCAACGGAACACGTTTCAACCGCGAGACGCTGCAGGTGCATTACAAAGGCAAAAATATCGCCGAGGTGCTGGACATGAGCGTGAGCGAGGCTGCGAGCTTCTTCAAAGACATCCCAGCCATCGCGCGTAAGCTGGACACGCTGGCCGAAGTCGGCCTGAGCTACATCAAACTGGGTCAGCCAGCCACCACCCTTTCCGGCGGCGAAGCGCAGCGCATCAAGCTCTCGCGTGAGCTGAGCCGGCGCGCCACCGGTCGTACCCTATATGTGCTGGACGAACCTTCCGTAGGTCTGCATGCCGACGATGTGCACAAGCTCATTCACGTGCTGGATCAGTTGGTGAATGGCGGCAACACCGTCGTAGTGATCGAACACAACCTGGACATCATCAAAGTAGCCGATTGGGTGATCGATTTGGGCCCCGAGGGCGGCGATGCCGGCGGGCGCCTGGTGGCGCAGGGCACGCCGGAGCAGGTGGTCGAAACGCCCGGCTCCTACACAGGCGAGCATCTGAAGCCGGTATTGGAGCGCGGCGCGGCGTGGGAGGCGTTGGCGGCGAAGGCGAAGCGTGCGCCAGCGAGGAAGAAAGTGCGGGCGTAAAGGACACCATGAGATGTCAGACTTCTGCGAGCAGTCTGACATCTTGGGGCGTCAGTGCTCGCCAACCATCTGCGCGTGAACCAGGCGGGCATAGTAGCCCTCAGGCCTGGCGACCAGCGACTCGTGGTTGCCGACCTCCACGATCTGACCTTCACGCATCACCACAATCTGATCCGCCTTGCGGATGGTGGACAGGCGGTGCGCGATGACGATAGCCGTGCGGCCCTTCATCAGCCGCTCCAGGGCTTCCTGGATCAGCATTTCTGTCTGGG
>JAJYKL010000196.1 GCA_021788625.1 Chloroflexota bacterium | reverse complement strand
GCGCCCTGGCGAATGACCCGCCGCTGATCATCGGCGACGAGATGACCGGCGATCTGGACACCTCCACCTCGTACGAGATTATGGAGCTGCTGGTGCAGCTTAACAAAGACCGTGGTACCACCGTGGTGTTTGTCACCCATGACCCGCGCATGAGCACCTTCGCCACCCGCCTGATCAACATGCGCGACGGCAAGCTGGAAGACGAAAAGCTTAACTCCACGGCGCCTTCGGTCCCGATGCCGGTGCCTGCCCAGGTCATGCCGAGCGGCCGGGTCAAGAGCGGCATCGTTTAGTGAGCGCGCCCACAGTTTAGGGCCCACAGTTCACGCGTATTCGTCGTTCACCGCAAATGCGATGAAAGATTAAAAAGGTCAGACAGGTCTGTATGACCTGAGAGGTCCAGCATGAGCCTGAAGTACGTTCTGAAATCGTTAGGTCGCCGCAAGCTGCGCACGTTCATCATTGCCCTGGCGCTGACGGTCGGTGTCGCGCTGGTGGGCGCGCTGCTCTCGCTGGTGGACACACAGCGCCAGTTCAGCCTCCAGGCCATCGGCCAGAAGACCGGTGGCTACGACCTCAGCATCAACAAGAGCGATCTGGCTGCGACTCCTTTTTTCACGATCACTGAGGTGGAGGCGGCCGCGCACTCTGCCTACAGCCAGATCGCCTCGATGCACCCGCGCATCCAGGCCAGCGTCTCGGCCCATCGGATTGGTGCGACGGAAGACCAGGCGGTCACTCTCGTCGCCATCGACCCTCGCACCGATCACCTGGTGTCTCTGGCTCAGGAAAACGGCAATGCAGCCGGTGGTCTGAACATCGGTGGCGTTCGTGAAGGCTCTGGAGGCAGGACGCAGGTGCGCATCGGTGGAGGCGGTGGCGGCCCAGGTGGCCCACCCGGAGGGTTTCAGGAAAAGGGTGGGGGCCGCGGTGGCAATTTCCCCGGCGGAAGCCCTGCCAATGGTAACGGGCAGGGTGCAGGATTCGCTTTTGGCCGCAGCACCGGTGGAGCATTTCCGCCCCAGCCCGGGCAGATATTCCTCGATAGCTCAGCCGCCGGTCTGCTGGGTGCGCGAATCGGCGACCAGGTTCAACTTTCGTATGCGATTCCCTCCCCGCGCGAGGAGGGCCAGGCTGCCATCACCGGCACCAGCACACCGCTCATCCAGGCTGTCTTCACCGTAGCGGGCATCGGGACATTGAACGGCCTGAATGGTGACGTGAGTAATCCGGTTATCATGCGCCTGGGCGACGCGCAGCAGTGGCTGGGCGAAGCCGGACAGGCCAACCAACTGCTCCTGGTGTGGCAGTCTTCGGACACTGGCACGACCGATCCAACAGCAACAGCGACGCAGGCACGCGATGTGGGCGAATCGGTGCGCGCCGCGCTGCAGAATCAGCTGGGTTCAGATTACGTCGTCAGTCTGCCCAAGTACACCAGTTTGGAGAATTCCTCGGCGAGCTATACCTTCACGCAGATCTACATTACCCTTTACGGTCTGCTCAGCATGGGCATCATCGGTCTGATGGTGAACGCGCTGATGACGACCACCGTGGCCGAGCAGAAATATGACCTGGCCGTGTTGCGCGTGATCGGCTCGCCTCGTTCGCGACTGTACCTGGTCGTCATTATCGAAGTGGCGTTGCTGGGTGTCATCGGCATCGTGCTGGGCCTGGTGCTGGGCCGCACCATCAACGATACCATCATGGTGCCCATCCTGCTGGCCAATCTGGACCTGCCTTCCGGGGTGCGGGCCGCCTGGACGCTACAGACCGTACTCATCCCTACGGCTATCACTGTCGTGGTGCTGGCACTGGCTACCATCAGTCCCGCGCGTAAGGCCGCCGCGACAAAGGTGATGGTGGTGCTGAACCCGGCTGCGGCCGACCAGCCTACTCTGGAAGACCTCTCGAAACTGCGCGAGCGGCGGGCCGACACAGGGCTCCTCGTCGCCGGACTGGTGTTGCTGGCCTTCAGCGCACTGATCCTGATCGTGCTGCCCACCGTCTTCATGGCCGGCAATATGACCGGCCAGGCCGTGCTGCAGTTTGGTTCGTTACTGTTGATGGTGATCGGCATTGCGCTCCTGTTCTATTTCCTCACCACGCCACTGGAGCGCGTGCTGGTGGCGATCTACCGCCTTGTCAGCCCGAAAGCAGCCTTCTTCGCCGGGCGTTACTCGCTGCGCGGCAAGGGGCGCAACGCGCTGATCTCGCTGATGGTGGTGATGAGCGCGGTACTGCCCTGCCTGCTGGCCACCCAGCTGGCTCTGCAGGAGGCCAACGTGGCCACCGAGGTGCGCTTCAACAACGGTGCGCCTCTGATCGCACAGATCAACTCGGCGAACGTGTTTTTCGGCGGGGGCGGCGGGGGCGGCTTCGCCATCTTCCGGCGCGTGACGCGCCAGAATGCCAACCTGTCGGACGCCGACATTGCTGCCGTTAAGGAGCAGCCAGGCGTCGGGACGGTGTTGGGCGTCGCGGACAACCTGCCGGGCATGACGGTTGGCGATCAGATTCAGATGCGTACCGCGCGGACCAGCCTGATCGGTGTGGAGGGCGACCTGAACCAGGTGCTCTACAGCGACCTGTTCCGCTGGACAGAAGGTAATTCCTCCGCCCTGACGCGCATCGTGACGGACACCAATGCGGCCATCATCTCGCAGGGCCTCAGCCAGTCGCTGGACCTGCACGTGGGTAACCTCCTCTATGTTCAGGGTGAGGGCAACGACCACTACCGAATGATGACGATCGTTGCCGTA
The DNA here is from genome assembly GCA_021788625.1 of Chloroflexota bacterium. Lineage (GTDB taxonomy): Bacteria > Chloroflexota > Anaerolineae > J036 > Brachytrichaceae > CAIXPS01. The sequence goes on along the minus strand of JAJYKL010000196.1, from coordinate 1,048 downwards.
GCCGCACGCATCCCAGGTTTCAGCCAATACTTCTCACGCAACCGGGGTGATGCAAACTCCAGTGGTGTCTTCATCAACCTGGCGACGTATCGCGACCTGGCCAACAACCCGGCCAATGGTGCGCCTGATCCCACTGCACCTTTGCTGACCAAACTGTTCGCCACGCTGCAGCCAGGCGTGAATGAGACCCGCCTGCTGAGTGAACTGCGGCATTACCTGGGCAACCAGAATGATATGTCCGTGACTGCCACATCCGAACAGGTCGCGCAGGCACACGCAGCTCTGGATCAGGGGCGCATCTTCATCGTGCTGCTGACGGGGCTGTCGATGGTGACGGCCATCTTCGGCGTGCTGGCGGTGATGTACACCGCTGTGATGGGACGGCGCATCGAGATTGGCATGCTCAAGGCTGTGGGCGCATCGAAAGGCACTCTGCGCGGTGTGTTCATCGGCGAGGCGGCCATCACCACGCTGGCGGCGGGGCTGGCGGGCATCATCGCCGGTACCATCGTGGGCTACGCCATCAGCATCAGCCAGTACTTGCAAACGGATTTGCCGTTCCTGTTCGCCTTCGACTTCAACACGGCGGGCATCATCATTGCGCTGGTGACCCTTGCCGCCCTGTTCAGTGGCGCGCTGGCCACACAGCCTGTCATCCGGCAGAAGGCCATCACGATCCTGCGGGAGAGATAACGCACCTCTCCAAGGGGGCATGCCTGACAGGTCTCGCAGGTCTGTGAAATGTGCCGGGAGGACAAAAGGATGGAAAACAACTCAATGCGCACGAACAAACTCAAGCTGGTCAGCCTGTTGGTGGCGGGCCTGCTGCTGGCGGCCTGCCAGAACCAGGCGGCCACGCCCGCGGTCCCCGGAGGCAACTTCCCGGGTCAGGGCGGTAATGGAAACTTCCCGCGCGCCTTTCCGACGGCGTTACCGACGCGGGCCGTGGTGGCCAATCTGACGCTGGCGGTGGACGGTGAACTGGCGCTGGCCAGTCCGATCGTGACGGCGGCGTTTGCGAGCAGTGGGCGGGTGAAGACAGTGAACG
>JAJYKL010000078.1 GCA_021788625.1 Chloroflexota bacterium | reverse complement strand
GCGCCTGTTGCCGGTGCGAGAAGCGCGTGTGTCAGCTATTCCACTAGCCGTTCCGAGCACCTTCACACCGACTGTCCCACAAAGTGATCTGCAGCGCGTACACGAGCGCTATGGGCTGCCGGACTCATATGTATTCCATTTGGGAGGCTTCGACCAGCGCAAGAACACGGAGACGTTATTTCAGATCTATACCTGGTGCGCAGAGGCCATCGGGAATGACTACCCCCTCGTGATCACAGGCACTCCCGAGACCACTGCTTTTGGTGCCCAGGGACGGCGTATGACTTTGGGGCAAATGACGCAGGAACTCGCACTGGATGCCGAGGTTGTACGGTTCATCGGACGGCCACTGGAGGCGGACAAGCCTGCCCTTTACGCTGGCGCACGCTGCTTTCTCTATACTTCTTCGTATGAAGGGTTTGGTCTGCCGGCCCTGGAGGCAATAGCCTGCGGAACGCCAGTGGTCGGCAGTGACGCGTCCAGCATTCCCGAAGTGGTAGGCAATGCGGGCATGCTGCTGAATCCGTATGACGCCCGGCGTCTGGCAGGAGCATTGATTGCCGTATGCACGGAAGATACGCTGCACGACCGCTTGAGTGAAAACGCACTGCAGCAAGCAGCGCAATTCTCCTGGCAGCGTACGGCGCAGGAGACAGTGGACGTGTTGAGACGGGTGGCTGGCCGGCACGAGATTGCCAGTGGAGCAGGCGGTTGACATGTCGCGTTGCGGCTGGATCAATGCCTCGTCACAAGTGATCCTGTTTGCGGCTGCTCTGGGTCTGTATACCTGGACCATGAACCCCGATGTACAGCCAGCAGACAGTGGAGAGCTGCAGATAGCGGCCATCAAACTCGGTATTCCACACCCGCCCGGATATCCCTTATATACCATGCTGGGGTGGCTGTTTACCCGGATTCCATTCAGCACACCGTTCGCACGCGTGACCTTTCTGTCGGTCATCGTGTCGGCGCTGACGCTGGTTCTGGTCAGTTTAGCCGTGCAAATCATCGTCAACACAGAATCCTCAGCCCCTGCTGGCCATACACGTCCTATACCTTTGGTTTCCGGGCTCCTTGGCGCCCTGGTGTTAGGCGGCAGCACAACATTCTGGGCTCAGGCTACTACAACCAATATCCGCAGCCTGACTGCCTTCTTCGCTGCCCTGATGCTTTATGCCGTGGTTCGGCTGTATGCACGGTGGGGTCACAAGTCCATCCATAGTAATGGTGACACTGGCTCGCTGTCAGGCTCAGGAAGACCTTCAGCAGTGTCATCTGCCATCATCCTGTACGCGGTGGCGCTTGGACTGGGGGTAGGGCATCATGCTTCATTAGTTTTCATCGGGGCGATATGGAGCGTTTGGGCGATATTGATGCTCATACATGTACATCCAACCCGCAAGACCGTCATCCTGGCGGCCGTCGCGTTCCTGAGCACACAACTGGTATGGATCTACCTGCCACTTCGTGATTCGGTCGGAGCCCGTTTCGCACCTGGCAACCTGACGACGCTCGGAGGTCTGCTCTATCACATCTTTGCTCGCGGATTCGCAGGCGACATGCTCGCTTTCGCAGCACCACAGTATTTACCGGATCGCCTCTCCGTGCTCCCGACGCTTTTCGGCTTTGAATTTAGCTGGCCACTACTGCTGGGTGCGCTCATAGGTGCGCTGGTTCTGTTGTGGAAGCACAGGCAGGCCGGAGTTGCACTGGTCCTCGCATTTGTACTGCATCTCTTTATCACCATCACCTACCGAGCACCACAGACAGTGGAATATGCATTACCAGCCTGGGTGATCCTATGTGTTCTGCTTGGTGCAGGTGTGGGCACATTAATGCAGGAGCTGAGCCGAGTTGTGGCTACCACGCCTCACCTCAACCGCTGGTCCGTGGTTCGCAGCTCGCTCTCCATTGGTGGTCCGGCAATACTGGTGTTAGGGTTGAGCCTACTGGCGATACGCGATGGGGTGAATCGATGGCCCAGTTTCGTCAACCTGGCAAATGATCGGAGTACACGGCAAAATGCCACTCAGGTTCTACAGGGTGCCGCACCTGACAGCACCGTGCTGGCGGAGTGGCATCAGGCCACCGCGATGTGGGCACTGCAGGACATTGAAGGGTTACGGACCGACGTTCATGTTCAGTACGTCTATCCCCAGGGAGCTCAAGCCTACGCCGACACATTTGCCGGTCAGGCGTCTGCGTCCGTACTTAAGGGTACGACCTATGTCACCAGTTATTTTGCTCCGTCCTTTCAGGCACGCGGGTTGGCAGTTATTCCGAATACCGTTGGTTGGCAGGTGCTGGCTTCACCAGTCATAACACATGGCGCTGGCACACAAAATGATTTTGTTTTTGGCCGGCAGATTTTGGTGTATCCGCTGCGGATATTGAGCCCCGATGTCATGGTGGGACAGGCTCTCAACGTAATCGTGACATGGCGTGCTGCAGAACCTTTACTGGCGAATGAATCACTGACCGTCAGAATAATGCGAGCGAATGGCCAACTGGCATCCAACGCAGATATTCAACTGGACCCAGCAGTGCCAGCCAGCGAAGTCAGTGCGAGAAAGATCACGCTGGGGATTCCATTGGATTTGAGCCCTGGGACCTATACGCTTCTTATCGGTGCATATCAGACTCGGCAAAGTGCCTTTGCCGCTCTAAAGGAACGAAGCGGAGAGGACTTTGTATCAGCAGGCGTGGTGCGGGTCATCCCAACCAATCAAAGACCAGTAACGTGCCATCCAATGGATATGCGGTTCATCAGTGGTGCGAAGTTGGTGGGTGTTGACTACGATACCGGCGTCGTGGGTCGCCTGCGCCTGATAACGCACTGGCAGCTTGCTACCCGCAGCATCACTGTCACGGTGCAGGACACGCGGAACACGCCGCTCGCTGCGCCCCAGGTGCTGCCGGCTTCACAGGATGCTGGAGCATTCTTCAATCTGATCTTCGACCTTCCTCCGACATTGGGTGTTGAACTGGCCACCACAGGCGAGCAGGAGCCGGTACGGTTGCCAGACGCCTCCAGCGGAGAGCGATATATCCCGTTTGCCGACCAGATGGTGCTGGTGGGCTCGTCAGCCGTGCGTGAGGGTGGGCAACTGAAAGTAGACCTGCGCTGGCTATCAGCGCGGGCGATCACTACCGACTATATCGTCTCGGCGCGGGTGGACGGTGCTGGTGCCGCGAGCTTTCATGCTGCGTATGATGGCGTGCCAGCGCTGGGGATGTTGCCGACGCTCAAGTGGATCCGCGGCTCGCTCGTGACGGATAGACACCCTATAGAACTTAATGGATACAGTGGCGCATTGCGTGGAACGGTGGTGGTCTACGACAGCTTCACTCAGCAGGAGCTGCCGTCCCTGGATGAGCGTTATGAGTCTGGCATCTCATTCCCGGTACCGTGATCGCGGCATGCCATCTACCGAAGAAAAGGCGGCTTTGTTAACGATGATACATTACGCCAGTACATTGCGTATTGCCGCCACGATCACCTGGTGTTCGGCTTCGTGCATGCGCGCTTCGTAAGTCTCCAGCGTATCATCGGCTTTGAATGGCACGATCTCCTGCGTGATGACCTGGCCTGTATCGACCTCCGGAACGGCGTAGTGCACCATGCAACCGCTGGTGGCGATCTCGCCTTTCCGGTAGGCTGCATAAGCCCGCTGGATTGCCTCTGTGCCGCTAAATGTATTGGGAAGAGCAGGATGCAGGTTGATCACCCGGTGGGGGAAGCGATCCAGAAAGACCGGGCTGAAGACATGCATCCAACCCGCCAGCACGACCAGATCGGGTTCATAGTTCCCTATTTGGGTCGCCAGATCCGCGTCGTAATCTTCGCGCGATCGGCCTGCATCACGATAGGGCTTGAGTGGAAAATAGAGTGTTGGCACACCGGCGCTGGCAGCGCGCTGCAGGCCGTAGGCAGTCTTGTGGTTCGACACGACCAGAACGACTCGTACAGCGAGCACACTATTCGCTATAGCGTCCAGTATGGCTTGCAGGTTTGTTCCATTTCCTGAAATCAGGACAACCAGCCGTTTCAATGAATTGTCCATGCACTCGTCCACCTAAAGAACCCGCACTTCACGTGAACCAGGAACGATCTCGCCAACTGAGAATATATCTCCGTCCAGTGCATTGAGTGCAGTGGGCATCTGTCCGGCTGGAACCACAACCAGCATACCGAGGCCCATATTGAATACGTGAAACATTTCGGTGTCCGCGATATGGCCAATGCGCTGGATGAGCGAGAAAATGGGCAGCTCTGGCCAGGTGCTGCGATGTATGACAGCGCCTGTGGCAGGAGGCAGGATGCGTGACAGGTTATCGACGAATCCTCCGCCGGTGATGTGCGCCAGACCACGAATGTCGATTCCCGCATGCAGGAGGGACCGCACCTCCGCCAGGTAAGAGCGATGCACCGCCAGCAGAGCGTCGCCGATGGAACCGCTTTCGTGGACAGGATCCACCGGTGCATTCCAGTCCAGGTGGTCCAATACGCGCCGCGCCAGGGAATATCCATTAGTATGCAGCCCGGTGGAGGCCAGTCCCAAAATGATGTCCCCCGGTTGGATACGTGATCCGTCGATGATGGATTCGCGCTCCACCACGCCGACGATGGCACCCGCCAGGTCTATTTCATCAGGACAATAGACGCCTGGCATCTCTGCTGTCTCCCCACCCAGCAATGCACACCCCGCTGCGCGGCATGCATTCGCCACACCGACGACGACTGATGCAACCTGCCCTGCATCCAGTTTTGAGGTCGCGACGTAGTCCAGGAAGAACAAAGGGTCAGCGCCCTGCACCAGGATGTCGTTAACACAGTGGTTCACCAAATCGCGACCGATCGTGTCCCAGCGTTTTAGCCTGGCTGCCACCCTGGTCTTGGTGCCGACACCGTCGGTGCTGGCGACCAGTACAGGCGAGTGATAATCCTGGAGTCTGGTGGCATCGAACATACCGCCGAACGCGCCGATACCCGCCAACACTTCGCGACCATAGGTGGCTTTAACCGCTTCAGTCATCAACTCCACGGCACGCGCCCCGGCTGCGATGTTGACACCCGCATCGGCATAGGTATGCGCTTCCGTTTTCTCTGTCACAGGCTGGTCCTCCCAATGTCTTTGCGGTAGTGCATGCCTTCAAAGTGGATCTCACTGGCAGCCAGATATGCGCGCTGGAGGGCTGTGGGCAAGTCTGTTCCTAAGGCACTCACGGTCAGTACACGCCCTCCCGCTGTCACCACCCGATCTTCTGACATGGATGTGCCGGCGTGGAATACAAACACATCCGGATGAGCGGCGGCTCGATCAAGACCATCTATGGGCAGACCTTTTGCGTAGTTGCCAGGATACCCACCGGAGGCGAGCACAACTGTCGCACAGGCACCGCTATGCCATCTTGTGTCAGGCATAATGCTTTCCAGTCGGCCTTCAGTGCATGACTGGATGATATCGAGCATGTCCGACTTTAGTAGTGGAAGGATGGCTTGTGTTTCCGGGTCACCAAAGCGACAGTTGAATTCGAGTGTCTTCGGACCGCTGGCCGTGAGCATCAGCCCGGCATACAAAACGCCTATATACGGTGAGCCCCGTCTAGCCATTCCGTCAATGGCCGGTTGCAGAACGGTGCGGCGGATCTGATCGATCAGGTCATCCGCGATCTCCGGTACTGGGGCGAAGGCTCCCATACCACCGGTGTTGGGTCCAGCATCGCCATCAAAGACTCGCTTGTGATCCCGGGCATTCGGCATCACGAGGATTGAGTGGCCATCGCTGAAAGCCAATACGGAAAGCTCAGGTCCGCTCAGTCGCTCCTCAACGACGACCGTACGGCCTGCTTCGCCGAATATACCCTCCAGTAGACAGGCACGCAGGGCGGTCTCAGCTTCAGCGACTGAGTCACATAAAACAACGCCCTTGCCCGCAGCAAGACCATCGGCTTTGACCACCACCGGTTTGCCTATGGCGCGCACCCATGCCACGGCCGGTGGATAGGCGTCGAAGCGCGCGTAGTGCGCTGTCGGGATGCCGTGCTGGATCATGAACTCTTTGGCAAATGCTTTCGAGCTTTCAAGCTGCGCGGCTGCCTGACAGGGGCCAAAGATATGCAAGCCCATCGCTTGGAACCGATCTACGATGCCTGTTGACAGGGGTACCTCCGGTCCCACCACGGTCAGGCCGACCCGTCTAGATTGGGCGAATTGGAGCAGGGCAGGGATGTCCTCGGCGTGGATTGGGATGTTCTGGAAACCGCTGAGGGACGTACCCGCGTTGCCAGGAGCAACATAGATGACACCCGCCTGCGATGAGCGTGATAGGGCCCAGGCAATGGCGTGTTCACGCCCTCCGGAGCCGATCACCAGTATGTCCATGATAACTTGTTACGCTAGGGCTATGCCTGTAAACGGACTAGTACTGTGGAGGCAACCCGCTAACCCAGAGCATCTTCAAAAAGCACCTTATCCCGCTCATCGCTGAATAACCAGGGAGGGATGCGGATGGGGTAGGCGCCAGAGAAGCATGCCGTGCAGTGGCCTGTTTCGGTTTTAATAGCATCCTGTACAGCTTGTACCAGGCCATACAGACTGAGGTACGCCAGACTATCGGCACCAATGTGTTTGCGAATGCCCTCCACGTCAAGCCGATGTGCAATCAGCTCCCGGTACGTCGCCATGTCTACGCCCATAAAACAAGGGTGGCGGACTGGCGGTGAAGATACCCGCACGTGCACCTCCGTGGCGCCACCATCACGTAGCAGCTTGATGAGCGGGGCAGCCGTGTTTCCGCGCACGATGGAGTCATCGATCATGACTACCCTTTTGCCTTTCAGATTCGCGGTGAGTGGGTTGTACTTTAGTGCAACACCCACCCGGCGTAGCTGGTCGTCGGGGTGAATGAATGTTCGACCGATGTAACGGTTTTTGATCAATCCTTCGGTATAAGGCAACCCCGACTCCAGGCTGTAACCGATGGCGGCGGGTGTCGCCGAGTCGGGCACGCCCACGACGATATCAGCTTCGACGGGTGATTCGCGTGCCAGTTGTCGTCCCAACCGTTGTCGCACCTGGTGCACCACCTGCCCCTCTAGTGTTGAATCCGGACGCGCAAAGTACACATATTCGAAGATACACAGTGATCGCTCAATCGGCGTATGGCCCTCGAACGAGGTCACACCCTTGGCATCGAGGCGGACAATCTCACCAGGCTGTACCTCACGAAGAAACTGCGCACCGATGGTCAGCAGCGCGCACGACTCAGACGCAACAACATAACCGCCATTTAGCTGTCCCAGGCACAGCGGTCGCAATCCACGCGAGTCACGCACCGCATAGAGCGCATCGTGAGTCAGCAGTACCAGCGAGTACGCACCCTCAGCGATCCGCATAAAAGCGCGGATGCGTGCCACCCAGCGGTCGTTGTCCAGGCTATAGCCGCCAGCCGCACCGTCGGGTGGATGCTTACCGTTGGAGGGTACCGATGCCACTTCCACGCCGGCCCAGGTTTCCGGCGGAGCCGCCAGCACTTGTGTGATGACTTCACTATCGGTGGTGGATGAAAGCCCTACGCCACGCTCGAGCAGCATTCGTCGAAGCTGCAGGGCATTGGTCAGGTTGCCGTTGTGTGAGACCCCCAGCGGTCCATAAATGGTTTCGATCAGGTAGGGCTGTGCATTGCGAAGTAAAGAGGACCCTGTAGTGGAGTAGCGTGTGTGTCCAATGGCCAGGTGCCCGGTGAGCGGTCGCAGGTTGTCCTCGTTGAAAACTTGCGAGACCAGACCCATGCCCTTGTGGCTGAACGCCAGGTGTCCATCGCTCGTGGCAATTCCGGCGCTTTCCTGACCCCGATGCTGTAGCGCATAAAGGGCAAAGAAGGTCAGGCGTGCCACATCGCGCCCCGGTGCATAAACGCCGAATACACCGCATTCCTCGCGCATTCCGGTTGTTTCGCCATCGATGGCGGACAGCCGCCTGTCGACGGGTGCGTGTCGTGCGTCCGTCGACTGTTTATCCTCTACACCGTTCATCATTCAAGTTATGCCTTTCTGTGCACTCACCAACTCCATTACTGCCCAAAGGAACACATGTGTCAGGTGCACGATCTCACACATCTACTCGACGTCCTATCCAGGCACGCGTAACGCGACCAGATTACGTGCGATGCGATCGCCGGCTGGCAACTCAGCGGGAGCAAAAGCGAGGCCGGTTAGTCGCTCGTATGCACCAATATAGCGCGCGGCAACCTGAGCAATAAAGTCTGCGCTCATGGAGGGTGGGGTGCCGTCCCCGCGATATCCTTGTGCAGCATACCACTCGCGCAGATACTCCTTATCATAGTTCGCTGGCTCGTGCCCGGAACCATAGGTCTCGGCAATCCAGAAGCGGCTGGAGTCGGGTGTATGCACCTCGTCGATCAACAATAGTTCGCCGTTCAGCAAACCAAACTCATACTTGGTGTCGACCAGAATCAGACCCGCACTTCGAGCGACCTGCTGACCTCGCTCGAAAAGGCGCAGCGCTGCTTGTTCGATACGCTCCCACAGCGCCCCAGGTACGATGTCTCGTTTCACGATCTCGTCACGCGTGAGGCGCTCGTCATGTGCACCTCCTGATGCTTTGGTGGTAGGGGTAATCACCGGTTGCGGAAGCGGGTCATTCTTGTGCAGTCCGTCAGGCAGAGGTATGCCGTATGGTGCCCGGTCGCCATGCTCATAGAGATACCACAATGAGGTGGTGGTGACTCCGGTGATGTAACCGCGTACCACCACTTCCACCGGTACAGTTTCGGTTTCCTGGGCAAGTGTCACATTCGGATCGGGAACTGCTACAACGTGGTTGGGCACAATATCGCGTGTACGTTCGAACCACCAGGCACTCAGCTGGTTCAGCACCTGGCCTTTATACGGGATGAGTCCCAGCACGCGATCAAAGGCCGAGATGCGATCGGTTGTGACGAGCACAAGTTGGTCGCCACGCCGGTAAATATCGCGCACCTTTCCTGATGCTTTTGGACCCCAGTCTGGTAAATCCACTCCTGCAAGTGCGGCTGGAATAGCTGCCAGGAGCTCGGCATGAGATAACATATCATTCACCCCCTCATACAATACTGAATGCCGTTGCGGAATAACTGGATGCCCAGCATGCCGCGCTCGCCACGCCCGGCGCGCGGATGCTGCCAGTCGAAGATATGGTTCTCGGGATGCGGCATCAGCCCGAGCACGGTACCGCTGGCGTTAGTGAGTCCCGCTATATTCAGTTCCGAGCCATTTGGGTTGGCCGGATAGGTCGCTGCTTCACCATCAGCTGTGACATAAGACAGTGCGATAAATCCGCCTGCCTGCAGCTCGCTTAACGCTGCACCATTTCGTGCCGCTACACGACCTTCTCCGTGTGCCACCGGGCAATAGATGAGCTCATCCAGCCCTACCGTAAAGATGCACGAGCTGGCAGGTTCGGGCTTCAAGTATACCCAGCGGCACTCGAAGTGACCGTGTGCATTAGGTGCGAGCGTGACGGTGCGATCCTGTTGCCCATGCTGACCACCTGGCAACAAGCCAGCCTTTACCAGTGCCTGAAATCCGTTGCAGATACCTAGCACCGGCTTTCCTTCGGCTACAAACCGGTTTACGCTGTCTCCCAGACGGTGACTAAGATCGAGCGCCCATAACGTTCCCGCGCCCAGGTCATCGCCATACGAGAACCCACCTGGTACAACCAGCATCGCGTAGTCGAGTAGATGCCTTTCGCCGGCGACGAGCTGGTTGACATGCACAATCTCAGCGTCACCGCCGGCCATTTCACAGGCGAGTGCAGTATCGCGATCTCGATTCGTACCACTCGCATGCAACACCAGCACGCGTGGACGTGCGCCTGCAAGGTGGCGCACTGGCTTAAGTGCTTTGGGAGCGTCGACCGTAGTACTTCCTGTCTGGTTTTTTGTATCGGATACCTCCCCACGCCAGGCCAGCTCCAGTTGGTTGATATGGGTGCGGACAAGTAAAGCACCCGCTCGCGATTGGATTCGCAGTTCGGCAATCGAAAGGACCCGCCCTACACGCGTGGTCCGTGCATCCGCCATAACCTTCTCAAAGGCGGCTGCATCGGCGGGTCGTACCTCAACAATAAAGCGCGCCAGAGATTCAGAAAAGAGAAGCGCCTGATCGTCCTGAACCTCGTCTGAGCCTGGTATAAGCGTCAGGTCAATCTCCGCACCTAAGCCACCACCTATGCACATTTCGGCGAGCGCTACACCCAGGCCACCTTCAGAACAGTCGTGACATGCACGGACAAGTCCGGATGTGATCGCACGATGCAGGGCACGTAAACGTGCGGGCGCTTGCACGACTGGCTGCGGCACCGGCGTTTGATCCAAGGGGATATATGACAGCACATTGGACAGATGACTTCCTCCCAGCTCCATGCGTGTGTCGCCGACGACATAGATCCAGGAGTCTGCGCTTTTGAAGTCCATTGTCACAGTGTTTCTGAGGTCAGGTACGCTTCCCAGCGCTGAAATCAGCAGAGTACCAGGAATGGCGTGCTTGCGACCATCTGCAGCCGTGTACTCGTTATTTAGGCTATCCTTGCCGGATATGAACGGGGTGCTGTATGCGACGGCTGCATCGTGGCATCCTTGAGCGCAACGCACCAGGCTTCCCAAACGGTCCGGCAGATTAGGATTTCCCCAGCAGAAGTTGTCCAGCAGCGCAATCCTGTCCGGGTCAGCGCCGACTGCAACGGCGTTGCGTATGGCTTCGTCGACGGCTGCCCATGCCATTGCGTACGGATCAAACTCTGTATAACCAGGGCAGATACCGGCTGATACAGCCACGCCCTTTACGGGTGCCTCATCCCCCGCCGCAATGAAGTGAGCGTCACCCAATGGCGCGAGCACTGCTGCATCGCTCGGGCCGCTGTTGGCCGAACCGGTAAGGGGTTTTATGGCGGTCGCACCCTGTACCTCGTGGTCGTACAGGTGGATGACTGGCTCCTTGCTGCGGATGTTCGGATGTGCTAAAAGTTTGAGCAGATTCTCACGTGCGTCGCCAGGAATAGCCAAATCAGATGCGGTAATCGGTGGATAGGTTACAGGCTGATACACGGCCTGCAAACGGCGACGTGGGATGCCGTCGTGCAGGAAGGTCATGTCGAGATCAGCCACAACTCGCTCGCCAGAATAGAGGTGCAGCCTGCCGTCGGATTCAAATGATCCGATGCACACCGCCTCGATACTCTGCCCATCACAAATCGCACGTACGCGCGGCCAGTTCTGCGGTGGAACCGCCAGGACCATGCGTTCCTGTGCCTCACTCAACCAGATCTCCCAGGGTCGCAAGCCTGGATACTTAAGCGGCACTTCGTTCAATTGGATGCGCACACCCAGGTTGCGGCCCAGCTCACCTACTGCAGAAGATAGACCGCCCGCACCACAGTCGGTAAGCGCGTGATAAAGCCGCTCATCTCGCGCTCGCAACACGGCCTCCATGGTTTGTTTTTCATGGATCGGATGGCCTATCTGTACCGCGCTGCCAGCGACGCCTCCGGTTGCCTCATTCATTTCCATGCTGGAGAACGTTGCGCCTCGCAAACCATCGCGCCCGGTTCGGCCGCCGATCACGATTACCAGATCGCCGGGCTGAGGAGTGGAGGGGTGGGAGCCATGTGGCAGGAGTCCCAGGCAACCACAGAATACCAGCGGGTTGGCGGTGTAGCCGGCGTGATACAGTACAGCCCCATTGACCGTTGGGATGCCCATCTTGTTGCCGTAGTCTTCAACTCCGCGCACCACCCCTTCTTCAATGCGGCGAGGGTGAAGCACACCTGCAGGCAGCTCCTTGCGCGGCAAGTCTTGCGGGCCGAAACAGAGTACATCGGTATTAGCTATGGGTCGCGCGCTCACACCCAGTATGTCTCGAATGACGCCACCGACACCTGTATTGGCGCCACCGAAGGGTTCCAAAGCGGAGGGGTGGTTGTGAGTTTCGACCTTAAACGCCAAATCGTATCGCTCGTCCAGAGCGATGATGCCCGCATTGTCAATGAACGCTGAGTGCACCCAGGGCTTATTGACCTCGTCCGTAGCTGCGCGGATGGTGCTGCGTAACAGCCCATCGACGACAAGCGGTTGGCTGGTCATCCACTCGCCAAGCGGTTTGCCAGGTGGAACTAGGCGGTATTCGATGATGGCTTTAAACGTTTTATGCACGCAGTGCTCGCTCCACGTTTGAGCGAGCATCTCCAGCTCAACATCGGTGGGGTCGCGTTGCGCCTGGCGATAGTAAGCCTGGATAGCCTGCATCTCACCCACGTCGAGTGCGAGGCGGCGTGACGCACTGACCTCGAGCAGTGTCGCATCCGAAGCATCACGGATTGGGATGACCTCCACCGTGTCATCCATGGACTGGTAAGCGAAGAAGGGTGGCTCGATGGGCTGCTTGACCGTGTAGCGTTGGATGACTGGATTCGACAATACCTCAACTGCGAGACGATGCAAGTCGTCATCGGAGAGGGTGCCAGTGAATTCATAGCGTTGCCCGGTAGCGACTCGCTCAAGGCCGGCCACGCCCAGAAGTGAAGCTGCTCGTAGCAGATCTTCGGCGGCCGGGTCTGTGACACCAGGTAACAGCGTCACCTCAATGCTTGGGTTTTCATATGACCTTGCGGCCGTGTCGTCGACCATGGTCACGCGGTAACTTTCAGTGACGGGATCGGCAAGCAGTTCGGCAGCAAGGCGTTGTGCGTTGTCGTACAAAAGGCTTCCGCGCAGAAAGTACAGGCGTTCCTCTTCACATCCTGTTAAGTGTGAAATGCCTAGTTGGTGAGCGGCTTCGACGTACCGGGAGGAGAGGAAAGTAGTCGGGGTGGAAGATGGATATACCTCGACACGGTATGTGAAAACGGGCTTTACCATGACCCGTGCAAGTCCGTCCCGTTGTGTGTTACCCAAACTCTAGTCTCCATCAGGTATTCAAACAATTCGTTTATAGTCGACTACTATATCAGGAATGATCAGGCTATCTGCGTTTCGCTGCGTGTTACGATTCGGAGCATAACGCGGGAAAGGGGGTGTTATGAGTCTACCAGTATTCAGTAATGACTCATTACTGATCACCGCACTCGCAATGATCGTCATCGGTGCGGTTGCGTGTCTGGCTGGTTATCGGGTGATTCGTGTGCTGCTGTCGCTACAAGGCTTTGTCGCTGGCGTAATACTTGGATTAACCCTTGCCAATAGCTTACCACTTGCGACGGATCAACAGACCATCGTTCGGTTAGTTCTCGCTCTGGTAGGAGGTTTGATAGGAGCGGCACTGGCATGGTTGGTGTTTCTCGTCGCCGTTTTCGTTTCGGGTGCAGCGTTTGGTGTGTTGATTGCCAGTGCGGTCGCTACCAACTCTGGCGACTCAACGCGTCTTGTGTTGGTTGTAGCCCTGGCTCTTCTGGGTGGTGTAATCGCCCTCATTTTTCAGAGGTTGTTTATCATACTTTCCACATCTTTCGGTGGAGCATTGGTTATGGTATCGGGTGCCTACCGCTTACTGAATAGACAGGCAGGGAACTTGGATCTGTTATTGAACCCAGGCCTGCTGCTCCGCCCATACGCGATACAGTCATTGGGTGCATCGTTTCTCCTCCTGCTGCTACTCAGCGTGGTGCTGGGTATCATTGGCTTCTCGGTGCAGTACCGTGCCGCCGGACACGGTGGACGCCGCTTCGTACCGTAACAAGCCAATCTGTAGCTCACCTGCTTACGTGCTTGCATTTGTGCAGGTAGCAGCGCCTATAGCTCCAGCTCCTGGTGCAGGGAATGGCTGGTTAATAGGTCTTTTATGCCCGAGTTGGGTGTCCATCTCGGATGGGTAAGGCCGACGTTAAATAACATCAGCATGCCTGGTGTGAATAGCTTCGACTGGAAAAAGGTCTACACTGACTAATATCTTTATAGTGGGGTGATGCCATGGCAACCACTCGGATATTGATCATGGGCGCCGCAGGGCGCGACTTTCACAATTTCAATGTTGCGTACCGGAACAATGACCATGCTGTTGTTGTAGCCTTCACCGCGACGCAGATACCAGGTATTGAGGGGCGTGTTTATCCACCTGCGTTAAGTGGCAGACTCTATCCGCAAGGTATCCCAATTTACGACGAGCATGAACTGACACGCCTGATCGGCGATTTGCGAGTGGACGAAGTAGTGTTCGCATATAGTGACGTTCCGCACGAGTATGTCATGCATAAAGCTTCGCAGGTTCTGGCAGCGGGTGCTGACTTTCGCCTGATGGGACCGCATGCGACAATGCTGCGGAGTAGCAAGCCTGTGGTAGCGGTATGCGCCGTACGAACCGGTAGCGGCAAGAGCCAGACAACACGTTATGTGGCCTCGGTGTTACGTTCACTCGGACAACGCGTCGTTGCCATCCGCCACCCTATGCCATATGGGGATCTGGCCAGGCAGGTCGTACAACGTTTTGCGACCTATGCCGACCTGGACCGATACGAGACCACGATTGAGGAGCGGGAAGAGTATGAGCCGCATATCGATCGCGGTGTCGTGGTCTATGCCGGAGTAGACTATGAGGCCATCCTGCATCAGGCAGAGCAGGAGGCCGACGTTATTTTATGGGATGGTGGGAATAACGACTTCCCTTTTTATAATCCCGACTTGCTCATTGTGGTGGCTGACCCGCACCGGCCAGGACATGAGTTAACCTATCACCCCGGAGAGACCAATCTACGTATGGCCGATGTGGTGATTATCAATAAGGTTGACACGTCCGATTACGCTAACATACTGCGCGTACGTGAAGACGTCCAGTCTGTCAACCCTCATGCAATCGTCATTGAGGCCGCGTCGCCTATATTTGTTGATCGTCCGCAGGAGATTCGAGGAAAGCGCGTGTTGGTTATTGAGGACGGACCGACGCTGACACATGGCAGCATGGCGTACGGTGCCGGAGTGGTGGCCGCCCAGCGTTACGGTGCGACCGAGATTGTGGACCCACGGCCCTTCGCGGTGGGCTCCATTAAAGCCACCTATGATAAATACCCGGGTACGGGCAAGCTGCTGCCGGCGATGGGCTATGGCAAAGAGCAGATTGATGAGTTGGCTCAAACTATCGACCGCTCCGGTGTAGACCTGGTCCTTTCGGCTACACCGATCGACCTGTCGCGAGTGATGCGCGTGAGTCTGCCTGTGCTGCGCGTGCGTTACGAATTGCAGGTGATTGGCGAGCCCACACTGGCCGACATCATAAAGGAAAAGCTATTGCATGGCTAATCGCCTGGCATCCGAGACAAGTCCCTACCTGTTGCAGCATGCGTTGAACCCAGTGGACTGGTACCCCTGGGGGGAGGAAGCATTAAGTAGGGCACGCCGCGAAGACAAACCTATTTTCCTCAGTATTGGTTATGCCGCCTGCCACTGGTGCCATGTTATGGCTCACGAGTCATTTGAAAATCCGGAGACGGCGGAGCTAATGAACCGATTCTATGTATGCATCAAGGTCGACCGCGAAGAACGACCAGACCTGGATTCCATCTACATGCAGTCGACAGTTCAGATGACGGGTCAGGGCGGTTGGCCTATGAGCGTATTCCTCACACCTGACGGGGTGCCATTCTATGCAGGGACCTATTTCCCCAGCACACCACGCTCCGGCGTTCCGGCGTTCCGGCAGATCCTCGCCGCGCTGGCAGAAGCCTGGACCAACCGACGAGATGATATAGGCCGTACCACAGCCCGCGTAAAGCAGTTCTATGACGAAGAAAGCAACCTTTTGGCTCAGCAAGGTAATACCCTGGACGCAACAGTGACAGATCGTGCAATGCAGGCTGCCGGTGGACATTTCGATTGGGCGCATGGTGGCTGGGGTGGCGCACCAAAGTTCCCGCAACCAATGCAACTGGAGTTCCTGTTAGCCCATCACGCTCGCACCCACGACTCAGCAACGCTCCGTATGGTCCAGCTGGCATTAGCCAGCATGGCGGAGGGTGGAATCTATGATCACCTGGGTGGCGGGTTCCACCGTTATGCTACAGATGCCGCATGGCAGGTACCGCATTTCGAAAAGATGCTCTATGACAATGCTCAACTGGCACGTGTTTACCTGCATGCCTGGCAGGTCACAGGTGATCCGCGGTTTCAACGCGTAGTCACCGAGACGCTGGACTACGTATTGCGCGAGATGACCGACTCCGGCGGCGGTTTTTATAGCTCGCAGGATGCAGATTCGGAAAGTATTGAAGGCAAGTATTACGTCTGGACTTTTGATGAAATAAGCCGTGCGCTGGGCGATCAGGCGGGGCTCTTCAAAGATGTTTATGGCGTAACACAACGGGGCAATTTCGAAGGTAAGAATATTCTGCACCAGGCGCGTGATCCCCGCTTGGTGGCTGAACAGAATGGTCTGGCTTTGGAGCGCAGCGAGCAAATATTGGCCGATGCGCGCCGGACACTCCTGGCAGCACGAGGTGAGCGTGTAGCTCCCAACCGCGACAGCAAGGTAATCACCGCATGGAACGGGTTGATGCTGGCTGCGTTTGCGGAAGCTGCACGGGTCCTGAGGCGCGATGATTATCGGCAGGCGGCCAATCATAATGCCATGTTTCTGCTTCGTGAGATGCGGACGCTGGATGGCCGGCTGTTGCGAACCTGGACACCCAGCCATCCGGATGATAGTCACGATACTGTGGCAGGCAATGCGAGACTAAACGGTTATCTGGAAGATTACTCACATTTCATCGAAGGACTATTGACGCTCTACCAATGCACTTTCGATTCTGCGCTCTTTATGGCAGCACGTGACCTGGCAGAAGTTATGCTGCTGCATTTCAGCGCGCCGGATGGTACATTCTTCGACACAAGCGATGACCATGAAGTCCTGGTGACGCGTCCACGCGATCTGCAAGACAATGCCATACCTGCAGGCAACTCCATGGCTGTAACCGTGTTACTGAAATTGGCGGCCCTAACGGGTAATGCACGGTATGCTGAAAAGGCTGAACACGCCTTGTGTAGCTTGCAGGAGTCGCTGGCCCGCTATCCCGCAGCTTTCGGACAGTGGCTGGTGGCACTCGAGTTTGCCGTAGGCGATCCGTATGAGGTGGCACTGATAGGCAATCTGGAAAGCACAGATATGCAGGCTCTACTTAAAACCATAAATAGCGCTTATCGTCCTGCCATGGTGCTGGCATTGAGGCAGGCGGGCGAGGCGTGTCCAGTTCCGCTTCTGGAAGGACGTGAGCTGTTGCATAATCGAGCCACCGCTTATGTGTGCCGCCATTTCGCCTGTCAGATGCCAGTAAATGATGCGGATGCGCTCCTGGAACAACTCAAGCTAATATAGCAATCACTAACGCATACGAGGTGCATGCATGGAAGCAAATCAGGTAAAGCGTTATCTTGGTTTTCTAGACGATGAGCGCAATGCAGTGTATTTATATGACGCGCTTGCGGTTTGTGAAAAGAATCCCCAACTGGCAGAGGTATACCGGCGCATGGCACAGGTCGAACAGCATCATGCCGACGACTGGGATGGGCGATTGAAATCGGCAGGAGTGAACGTTCCTGCGTTCAAGCCATCCGCCCGGTCGCGTCTGCTCGCCTGGTTGGCACGTACTGCGGGGGTGAGCCTGGTGCTGCCCAGTGTCACCGCGATGGAAAGCAAGGGCGCAGGTAACTATGCACAGGCACCCAATACAGGGCAGATGCGTTCCGATGAACAAACTCATGGCCGAATGTTGAGCCTCATCTCACGGTCGTTGCGTGGCGGCATTGAAGGTGGAGCGCTGGCACAGATCGAAGGCCGGCATCGAGGTACGGGTGGAAATGCCCTTCGTGCAGCAGTGCTGGGTGCCAACGATGGACTCACCTCAGTGCTTAGCCTGGTAATGGGCGTGGCTGGCGCTGGGTTGGCCAGCCACGCCATCTTAATAACCGGTCTGGCTGGCTTGCTGGCAGGCGCAATCTCCATGGCGATGGGCGAGTGGTTATCAGTTCAAAGCTCACGCGAATTACATACCAAGCAAATAGCTATTGAGCAAGCCGAGATCGCATCGTCACCAGATGAGGAGATTGCCGAGCTATCGCTGATCTACCAGTCGCGTGGATTGGCGGAGGACAAGGCGCGTCAGTTGGCAGTGGATCTGATGGCAAACCGGGACACGGCTTTGGATACGTTGGCGCGCGAAGAATTAGGTGTAGATCCTGAGGAACTGGGTGGGTCAGCATGGGAAGCGGCTATTACCTCATTCCTTCTATTCTCCCTAGGCGCGCTGGTGCCGGTCTCACCTTTCATCTTTTTTGAGGGCACAACAGCTATTGAAGTCAGCATTGTCTTTGCGATGGTGGGTTTGTTCACCATCGGTGCTGCGACTACTCTCTTTACCGGACGCACGGTGCTATTTTCAGGATTACGCATGGTGTTGTTCGGCCTCTCTGCGGCAGCGGTCACCTTCGGTATTGGTCGTCTGTTGGGAGTTAATGTGGCCGGGTAAAGGTAGTAAAGGCTGTATCGCCATTGAGATAAGCACCCAAAAAAGCACATACTTTGCATGAACGTAGGTTATGTGCACTGGATCAGCAACTTAACATACAACCTTGGCTGCCACATCCCCCCGAACATGGCTGCCTGATCTGACAAAAAGCCAGACCTGTTTTTCATAACACATAGACTGTGCCTGGCTTTGTTATTTGATCGTGATAGATTTCACTATCAAACTCTATCAGCGGGACCTGAGCCGGTTGTTGTGCCCGTTTTTGATAGTGTGATGGCTCTACAATGCCCCAAGCTTGACCGGGATGAACCCCCGTGCTTAGCGCTGTCATTAATTTGATTGCCGTGTCATAAATTATCACAGATTACCTGGGATAAACTTGCGATAAAAGTTCTGTGTACATAAAATTGATGTCTTTATGCCATTGATGAAACCTGTGAAGCCAGTGGGAATCGTCGGATATGGTGCATACATACC
>JAJYKL010000077.1 GCA_021788625.1 Chloroflexota bacterium | reverse complement strand
GGTGTGGTCCATGATTGTTGGAAAATTACCGTTAGCGCATCTATCGCTTCATCAGCGCCATGACCTTCATGTGGAACCTGAGGGCATCCTGGATGTGTGTGTCCCAAAAGCCCCAGTCGTGCGCGCCATCGAAGCGGCGATAAATGTGCGGAATCCTGTTCTTCAGCAAGTGTGCATGGTAGGCCTGATTGTCATCATACAGGAAGTCGCTCCGACCGCAGTCGAAGTAGATGGCCGGGCGGGTATGCTCTGTCAGTCTCAGCGCCAGCGCGTAGGGGTCATTGGCATCCAGGTCTAATCCGTCGAGGATGATCGGCAGCTCAGGAATGTCTGTGTTCTGGCCAGCCCAATGTGTAAAGCCGATGGCTGCAGAGTGGGCGGTGATGGAGCCGTACACGCGAGGATGTTTGAGGCCCAATTTAAGCGCCCCGTAACCACCCATTGACAAGCCGCCGATGGCGCGATAGCGTGCCTGCCTGCGAGTTGGGAATAGATTATCGATAAATGACACCAGTTCCTGGGTCAAGAATGTTTCGTAACGCCCCAGGCGTGAGTCGCAATACCAGCTTCGCCCGCCATCGGGCATGACAATCAGGAACGGGTAGTTCTCAACGTAGCGCTCGATTGACGTACGGCGCGTCCAGATGGACTCGTCGTCGGAGAGCCCATGCAGCAAGTAGAATGTCGGGTAGGGTGGCGTTGCGTTCTGATTCCATACCACCTTAATGCGTGTTGCCTTCTGCAGTATCTGGCTGCGGAATTCGATTGTCATAACGGCCATGAGATTACACCTCCTGGATTGATGGAATAACGTAATCGTCAATAACAACGTCGATCAAATTCGCCTGCATCATTACACCTGAATATGGCACCTCTGCGTTCGCTGTGGTGACCACAACGAGGGCTAAACTGGGTAGCACAACAATATTCTGCCCTGCGTAGCCCGACGCTACCGCGGCAGCATGCCCATGGTAATGTCGCAGCCACCAGGAATAGCCGTAGGCAGTGTAGGCTGGATTCCAGAAACCAGGCCTGTCAAGGGCAATTTGCTTTTGAGTTGACTGACTCACCCAATCCCGAGGCACGAGCTGCTGCCTTGGCCAGGATCCCTGTTGTAGGTAAAGCTGGCCAAACATCAACAACTGGCGCGGCGTCAGGTATAGATCCGTCCCGCCGATGCAAATGCCCTGTGGATCTGTATCCCAACGACGTATCTGAATTCCCAGATCGTGAAACAGGAACCGCTCGGCGAAGGCGAGGGTGCTCATACCACTGGCACGCGTGAGGATGACGGATGTCAAATGTGATAGCGTGGTGTTGTAATTGAACTGCTCACCTGGCTTACGGATGGCAGGCAGCGACAGAATGAATCGCACCCAGTCGGAGCTGCGGTATAGCCGGCGTAGACCACCCGTGTTCTCGATCCACCAGAGGCCAGCACTCATAGTGAGTAGATGACGCAGCGTTATTTCCTTCGCGTGCAGATTGGCCTTTAATTCTGAGATTTCTGGCAGCCATGCGGCGATGGGGCTATCGAGCGATTGAATGTATCCCTCGTGCAAGGCAATGCCCACCAACGCAGAGACCACACTTTTGGTAATGGAACGAATGTTGCCTTCACTCTGAGGAGAATACGGACCGAAATACTGTTCGCCAACCAGCCGGCCATACCGTGCAACAAGCAGGCTCTGGATGGGTGCGATGCGCGACGCCGCATCATATGCAGCGGCGAGCCTGTCGGAATTCACTCCCACGCTGTCGGGCTCCGCGACCGGCCAGTGTTGTGCGCCGGTGAACTGATCCGTCTGAGTTAACATGTGCTTTGAATGTTAATGCAGGCTTCATGTGTGTTTCCTTCTATAATCAAGGCACAACTCGCACAGGAAGCCGCGATGTACGTAGAGAGGTATCCATGAGCCATGGCGCCGAGCCGCTGCGTAGCAGTGTGACACTGCCTGCCCAGTCTCGTGCGCGGGTGAAAGGGCTTCTGACGGTATGTCTGGCGCTCGCTGCCAGCTTGCTCGTCTTGTATCTGACTACGCGCTACCGTACGGAGCTGCACAGTATGGGTCACACCGGATACGTGGGGCTCTTCATCATCAGCCTGATTGGCAACGCCACGATCATCATCCCCGCACCGGTTTTTGTCATGGCCTGTGCGGCTGGTATGGTGTATGGGCCTGTAATGGTTGGCCTGGTATCGGGGTTGGGTGCTTCCCTGGGTGAATTGACTGGGTACTATACCGGCTACGGTGGTTCCGCGGTGATCCCTTCCGGACAGCTTTACCAGCGCATGGAGCAATTCATGCGCCGGCACGGCATGCTGGCAATCTTTCTTCTGGCAGTTGTCCCCAACCCCATTTTCGACGTTGGCGGCATGATCGCAGGTGCGCTAAAAATGCCTGTGCTCAAGTTTATTCTCGCCGCCTGGTTGGGTAAGGCGATTCGCCTGGGTGCCATGGCCTACATTTGCCTGGGCGGATTGCCGTTTCTGCAACAGCTTTTCCACTGACTCGGGCAGACCGAGATGCTGCTGATATCAGGAGTTCCATACCGCATAGACGGCATGCACCTGTACAAGCCTAGAAATAGCCATAGGCCAGGTATCCTCCATCCACATAGAGTGCCTGACCCGTTACGAAACTGGCTTTCTCCGAGCACAGGAACGACACCCCGTTGGCGATGTCATCCATACTGGCCAGCCGGCCCATTGGGATACGATGAGTGACGGTCTCGAGGTCGTAGAGGCCACGCGCAATATTGGTGCGGGTCATCTCCGTCTCAGTGTGCGATGGCCCCACAGCGTTCACACGGATCTTGTACTTCGCCCATTCGATAGCCAATACCTTGGTGAGCATGTCCACGCCGGCTTTTGCGGAGCAGTATGAAGCACGCTCGGGAAAGGCTGCCTGGGCTGTGACGGAGGTGATATTCACGATGCAACCGCCCCAATCCTGCTTCACCATTTGCCGCCCAGCCGCCTGACAGCAATAAAACGTGCCGTTCAGTTGTATCGCGATCATGCGTTGCCAGTCCTCGGGTGGAACATCCAGCGAGGGCGCAGGCTTGCTAATACCGGCGCAGTTCACCAGCACATCCACACGACCGAAGTGCACAACTGCCTCAGCGATCATCGCAGTGCATGCAGCTGGATCAGAAACATCCACGCGTACGGGTACTGCTTGTGCCCCCCTGTGTTCCAGTTCGTCCACAGTCTGCTGGGCTGCCTCAGGGCGAATGTCTGCGACCACGATCGTATAGCCGTCGGCAGCCAGGTGGCTGGCGGAGGCCTTTCCGATGCCCTGGCCTGCACCCGTGACCACAGCTACTTTAGTTGGTTGGTTCGTTTGATCTGTCATGAGCCTCAGTTATCCTTCCTCTGACTCGCGCGGCACACTGCATCCGGTACGCCTCATTGGCTATTTAGGCAGCGTCTCGGCCTGTCTGGTATCCTGGTGCCTGGACGCCGGGAGAGCCATTTCTCTGGCGTAAGAGATCCCGGTTTATCCGTGCTTGCCCTCTGTATCTTCGCCCTAACACGCTAAAATGGCAAACGAAAGGAGGCCATTGGCAGGCTTTCCGTGCAATCCTCTCTTCAGCCCAATGTCTGGCCTGTCGTAACGTTGACCCTGGCAGTGTGGTATACTCACCATACCCCACCCCCCTGGGAGGGGATACAAAGTGAGGAGACATAATTATGGAGAACAAGACTTTTCGCGTACCGAACATCAGTTGCCATCATTGCGTGCACACGATCCGGACTGAGGTATCGGAGGTCCCCGGCGTCAAATCGGTGACGGGCGACGTGACCACCAAGATGGTGACCGTGTCTTACGAGGGCAGTGCAACATGGGATGCCGTGAAGGACAAACTGGTCGAGATCGAATATCCACCCGAAGAGCAGAAAGCGTAAGACAGAATGGCAGAGAATCAGATCAGCACCATTGAACTGCCGGTCACCGGTATGACGTGCGTTAATTGTGCGAACACCATTGAGCGCACGTTGAAGAAAACCGCAGGCGTTGGGTCGGCGGCCGTAAACTTCGCCAGTGAACGTGCACAGGTGCAATACGACCCCACTCAGGTAACACCTGCACAACTGGTGGAACGTGTGCGCCAGGCAGGTTACGATGTGACAGTGGCGCACGCCGAGATCCCGCTGCTGGGCATGACCTGCGTCAACTGCGCGAACACCATCGAGCGTACATTGAAGAAGCAACCAGGCGTATCTGTGGCGAGTGTCAACTTCGCCAGCGAGCGTGCCTCGGTGGACTATGTGCCCGGCGCAGTGAGCATTGCCGATATGGTCCGCGCCATCCGCAAAGCCGGATATGATGTGCCCACGTCCGCCACAACAAGCGCCTCGACGGATAACCTGGATGTGGAACAGGCTGCGCGTGAAGCCGAGATCAGCATGCGGCGGCGACGCGTAATTGTTGGGCTGGTGTTCGCGATACCTGCCTTTGCTCTGAGTATGGGGCGTGATTTCGGTCTGCTTGGGGCGAATGCGATGATGGCCGGGTCTGCGTTAGGGGCAGTGGTGGATTGGATTTTACTCGCCTTGGCGCTGCCCGTACAGCTCTACGTGGGCTATCCATATTATGTACACGGTGCCAAATCGTTGCGTAATGGCGCAGCCAATATGGATGTGCTGGTGGCCCTTGGCTCTTCGGTGGCGTTCCTTTACTCGCTACTGGTGCTGGTGGGCATCTTAAGCGGACACGTCTACTTCGAGACGTCGGCATTGATCCTGGCGCTGATCAGCGTAGGCAAGTACCTGGAAGCTAAGGCCAAGGGACGCACGAGTGAGGCAATCAAGCGGCTGATCAACCTGCGCCCGAAGACTGCGCGGGTCCTGCGCGATAACCAGGAGATTGAGCTGCCACTGGAGCAAATCAACGTCGGCGATGTGGTGCTGGCGCGCCCTGGCGAGCGCATCGCAGTAGATGGCATTGTGATCGATGGACGCAGCGCGGTGGATGAAAGCATGATCACCGGTGAAAGCCTGCCGGTTGATAAGAAGCCTGGGGATAAAGTGATCGGCGGCACGGTAAACCGGGAAGGTCTGCTGCGCTACGAGACAGAGCGCGTGGGCAAAGACACAGCGCTTTCACAGATCATCCGGCTGGTCGAGCAGGCACAGGGATCGAAGGCGCCCATCCAGGCACTGGCTGATCGAGTCTCAGCCGTGTTCGTGCCAGCGGTGCTGGTAATTGCGTTGATTACTTTTGTGGGCTGGATGTTCGTCTCCCGCGGTGCATTTGAGCAGTCGATGATCAACGCGGTGGCGGTGCTGGTGATCGCTTGCCCATGTGCGCTGGGATTGGCCACCCCAACAGCCATCATGGTCGGAATGGGTAAAAGTGCTGAGGCTGGCATTCTGTTCAAGAGCAGTGCTGCCCTGGAACGCGCCTCATCCATCAGCGTAACGGTGCTGGACAAGACGGGCACCATAACGCAGGGGAAGCCGCAAGTTACCGATGTGGTCGAATTGCGATCGGTGAGCGACGACGTCCAAATCCCTGCCGATGCATCAGGCTCCACGGAGAACATCCCTTCGCCTCGCGTCGCCATGGAACCTCAGAAATTCCTTTCGCTGGTTGCCAGTGCCGAGAAAGGCAGCGAGCATCCTCTGGGACAGGCAATCGTGCAAGCCGCGGAAGACCAGAGGCTGAGCCTTTCGCCAATACAGAAATTCATGGCTGTGCCAGGTAAAGGCATCACCGCCTACATTAACAACCACCAGGTGAGCGTGGGCAATGACCGGCTGATGCAATTGCAGGGCATCGACACGACTATGCAAGCCGGGCAGGCCGAAGCTTTGCGCGCACAGGGAAAGACGATCATGTTCGCCGCCGTAGACAATCAACCGGCAGGCCTGATCGCTCTCGCCGACACGCTTAAAGAAGGATCAACTGATGGCATTGCGGCTTTGAAGAAGCTTGGCGCGCGCGTGGTGATGCTGACGGGCGACAATACGCGCTCTGCGCGGACGATTGCCCAGCAGGCTGGTCTCTTGGAGAGCGACGAGGTGATCGCCGATGTGTTGCCGGGTGACAAATCAGCCAAGGTGGCTCAACTGCAGGAGCGGGGAGAGGTGGTTGCCATGGTTGGCGATGGAATCAACGATGCCCCCGCACTCGCGCAGGCCGATGTCGGCATCGCCATTGGCACAGGCACTGACATTGCCATCGAGGCGGCTGACGTGACTATCATCAGCGGTGATCTACGCGAGGCAGCCAGAGCGATAGCGCTCTCGCGGCTGACGGTGCGCGGTATCCGGCAGAACCTGTTCTGGGCGTTTTTCTACAACATCATCCTGATTCCCATTGCGGCGCTGGGTCTGTTCGCGCAATACGGACCAATCCTGGCTGCCAGCGCAATGGCGTTCAGTTCGTTGTTCGTGGTGAGTAACAGCCTGCGTTTGCGGAGAGCAAAACCCGTCTTTTAGTTCAGGCCAAAACATCGGGTTTACCAGTACAATGGGCAGCCATGCGCGCAAAGGCTGCCCAACAACGTAATCTCATCCCTTCACTCACGGGTATGCGCGCAGTCGCAGCCGGGATGGTCTTTTTCTACCATTGGCTGTTCGACATTCCAAATCAATGGCCGCTCGTCCCCCGTTCGCTGGTGCGTGAAGGGTACCTGGGAGTGGCCATCTTTTTCGCCCTATCAGGCTTTCTAATCACCACGCGTTACTATGGCGATTTCCGGGAGGGACGCATGCGATATGGCACGTACCTCTGGAAACGATTTGCACGCATCTATCCCCTGTATTTTGTGGTCCTGACACTGATGGTGATCGTGCCTGGACGCCCGATAGGCCGGCCACCCTCCGATGCGTGGACGGCTGTAGTACAGTTCACACTAACCCAGGCGCTGTTTCCTACCCTGTTACTGACTGGCACGGCGACAGCCTGGACGTTAACCATCGAGGAGTTTTTTTATCTGCTGGCACCACCGCTCATCATGTGGTTGATCCCACGTCGAAGTCACCTGGACCAGTGGGGGAGTCATGGCCTGCGCCGTATGCTCTGGCAAGTGGCAGTACGAGCGTCCCTGGTTGTGATTATGTCACTTGGCGGCGTCGTACTGCTCAGCCATATTCCTCCGCTACTATCCAACACCCTGCTGGGCGCACAGGCAAACTATCTGATGCAATATAGCCCGTTTGGGCGACTGCCGGACCTGATGGCAGGTGTGCTACTGGGCTTCCTTTATCTGCAACGTGATCGATTCCCTGCTATAACGCATCAACCTTTGTGGTTAATCTGGCTGGGGGTGGCGGGCATGCTCGGTGCAATCATTGCCTCGAATTTGGTTGGTGGACCAGTTGGGTCCCCTGCGAACCGTGTGCTCGGGTTCACCGTAGCGGCCTCGAGCAGCCTCCTGGTGCTGGGTATGTCGCTGGATGATAACTGTGCGAATGTGCTCACGCGCCTATTAGGATCCCGCGTGATGGTATACCTGGGCAAGCTCTCATATGGGCTCTACCTGATACAACTGACCGAGCCCTGCCAGTGGATCTACTGGATAGCACTTGGAGCTGTGCAGATACGCGAACTGCGCGCCATTCTGCTATACATCGCAGCGACGGTCATGTGTGTCATTCTGTATGAACTGGTTGAAAAGCCAGCTCAGCACCGGCTCACTCGCGTGGCGGTTCGCAAACCATTGATGGCATGAGACCTCGCACTCACTTTACCTTGTACCGAGCAGGATCCCACGTCCTCTTATAGCCGGTCTGTTTGGATGAGAAAAAAGCTTCTGAGCGATTTGATACTTATATCAGGACTTTGGACAGTCATCCTGAGCCTGTTAATGGACGCGCATGATGGCGAAATGACAAACTCGGCCGGAGAACCCAGGATGCTGGTTATAAACAACACATCGCTCTATAAACCAGCTACTGCCGGAATCACCTGACTACCGATTTCCACAAGTGGTCTGATGTCCTGTACATTGGGCACGTCAGACATAATGACGTGCTGGATGCCCAGCAAAGCCCAGGCTTTACAGTTTTCAATAAATTCCTGCACAGCCAAACCACCATTGACACCAGCCGAGATGCGAGCCAACACCGTCTTCTCTATGCTATCGTAATTACGGCCCACCGCGTCGCAGTGACGCTTCAGCACGTCCAACTTGTGAGCGAGCTCTTCATTGCTGACTGGGAACAGATTGCAGGCGTCGGCATATTTGGCTACCAATCGCAGAGTCTTCGTTTCACCGCCACCGCCAATGAGAATGGGCGGGTGGGGCTTGCTGAGGGGTTGCGGGCTATTCACAGGTTCCGCGAGATGATAGTGCTTGCCGTTATAGGCTGAATTGTCTCCAGACCAAACCTTGAGTACGATCTGTAACGTTTCCTCAAGCCGTTCAAAGCGCTCTTTTAGTGGTGGAAATGGCATCCCCAAACCGAGTGCCTCTCGCTCATACCAGCCGGCACCTATGCCCAGGCACGCCCGGCCGCCAGACAGGACGTCCAGCGAGCTTACCACCTTCAACAGGTAACCGGGCCAGCGATAATTGACGCCAGTAACCATGGTGCCCAGTCGCGCGCGCCGGCTAAAGCCTGCCATATAGCTCAACGCGGTGTAGCCTTCCAGCATGGGGTCTTGATATGTCGCGTTTATCATGCGCTCCATCTGGAAGTAGTGGTCCATCACCCAAATACTGCTGAAACCTTGTTCGTCGGCCGTGTGTGCGATTTCGGCTAGCTTTTCGCCCAGGTTACCTGGGCTACCGGGCCAGCCGAAGCGTGGAATTTGCAGTCCTATTTTCATGTGTACCCTCTTACGAAACGATAATAAACCTTACCTATTTCACATTTACAGCCTGCTCTACATCCAGTGTCGAGTTCATTGGATGCCGCGTATCGATATACACTGCGTTTTTTCGTTGCACGCGATCATATAGAGAAGCGGATAAGAGGTAGTTGCCCCGCGATATATTATCAGGTATCTGGAACCGTACATCGCTGACGATAATTCTGCCTGTTTGCCAGGCACGACCAGGGATCGACACGCCGTCGGCTGATACCACTACTTTATCGCTGGATGAGACCAGGCGGACGAAGGGGTCGAAGCGCCATAGGGCATGGGGTTCATCAGGCAGTGAATCGATGCGCCATGCTTGCGTTAGGGTTACCCATTCCCCGGCATGCACGAGCGTGGGAAACTGCAGATCGACTAATGTCCAACCCAGGTTGACACTAAATATACTGTCCACTGGGTTGGGCACCAATTTGCGGGATCGAAACGTGGTTACCACTTCTCCACTGGGTAAACGTTGTGTGAAGGCATCCGCATGGCTGAACGGGGGACCGCTGCCCAGCGTCGTATAACATGAACCACCCTCGCTTGATATCTCCCAGGCATCTGCCCGGTCAACTGTAGCGACAGAGTCACCGTACACATGCCTGACTCCGCCGAGTAAACTGCCCGTCCAGAATCGCCAATCCGTTTGGCGATCTTCGAATGGATAAAAGGTGGCGCTGACTTCGCTACACTGTGTGCGCCACAATTGAGCGAACTGAAGCTGGTCACGAAGAGGCATCAAATCAATGCCGCCAGAGACCGGCTGAGTGAGACTCACCTGGTAGTAGGAGTACAGATCAAAGGCTGGCACGATCACGATGCCTGTCAGAAGCACTGCATAGCTAGCTCTGCCTATTTGTCGTGTATAACGCGCCCAGTGTGCGCGGTGTAACCGTTGATATATCCACTGGATGGGCAGAGCCGCCAACAGATATGCAGAAGGTGACGTGATGAGCAGGTAGTGATAGTCCAGTGCCAGATGCAGGAACCCATACTGCAGCACGATGATGCTTAGAATCGGCGCCAAAAACCAACCAAGCACAATTCGCTCGCACACATTACGCCGGCTCCGCCAGGCCGCCAGGGCAACGCCCAGCGCGAGGAGCAGTGCCAGGATGTCTGATCGGGTGTTGTCGAACCATCTCAGGAGACCGCCACCGTCAGGCACACCCTGCAACCAGGACTGCACAAAGCCATGCCCCGTGGCGAGCTGTGCGGCAAAAGCAAGGGCTGACAGATCGACTTGATGTGCAGGCGTGCCGGGCACTGGCGCCGGGGTATGTGCGGTAACTCCCATGCTCAGACGATGAGAAAGGTCCACGTGGGTTACGTTGAGCGCGATGAGGAAACCGGAAATGCTCAGAGCGTAAATGGCCACGCCCCATAACGCCATACGTCGAAGCTTGGTGGTCCAGACGCGGCCCAGGCCCACGGCGATAAATGTCTGCGCCATGATGGCAAAAGACGCCAGATAGGTCTGTGAGACCAGCGCTACAACTAAAAAACCTGACAGCAGCCTACGAGGCAGGTGCCTTTGCAGCGCTGGAAGTATCAGCCAGAGCGCAGTGACCGCGCCAAACTCCAGTTGCCCTTGCAACCATGTACCACGCGCAACCACAATTGCCCATGATGCGCCCGCTGCAAGGGCCATTGCGACGAGTGCCCCCGCTTCCCCCATGTAATGGCGGCCCAAACTGTATACCATGGCAACGGCCAGGACATTCAGCATGGAACTCAAGGCCAGTGCGATATAGGGGCTGCGATCGAGGAGTGCCACGACTGCCCACAGGTAGCTGGCGCCTGACGGATTGGGTATCAAAATGCCTGAGCGCAGCCCCAGGATAGGCAGCTCAGTCAGGTGGCCATCCATGATAGCCTCGACGATGGAGATCCCCTGACCGAGGGGATAGCCATCGTCATATCGATAGCGCACCGCCTCCAGGCAATATAGGCGTAGGGCAAACGCCGCAATTAAGATGAAAAGTGCAACACGGCTGACACGGCGATGCATGCCGACAATTATCACCTGCTCCCAATTATTAAATAGGCGATGGAAATTGATACGGGTTATTGCTTAACTTTGTGCCGTTCAAACCATGGAATGCCTGCCGGATCCACTGGTAGTTCTGTTCACTCATGCCAAGTGAGGAGTAATCCTCGATGTAGGCGATAAAGCCGCCGTGAAAGGCTCCCAGTGTGTCGCGCAGAAGGTGTGCGTACGAGGAAATTTCATCGTGCGTGCCGCTGACAGCCCGGCGCTGATGGTCGACTGAGCAACAAAAGCATACCCGCCCGCCAAATTCACGGGCCAGCTGCTCCACCCCGAATATATCGGGTTGCAGCAGCTCCAGAACATCCACACCGATATCGATCAGGTCGCCAATAATCGCGTGAACATTACCGCACGTATGAAACCAAACCTTCTTGCCAGCCCGGTGGATGGCATCAAATTGTTCGGCGTAACGCGGACGGAAAATCTGCCGCCACAGAGGCGGAGCGATCATCAACCCACGTTGTGTGCCCCAGTCATCGCCGAAGTTGATGGCGTCGATATCGTACGTCACAGCCTGCTCAATCAGGCCGTTCTCGAAGTTGAAGACAAAGTCCAGTACGCGCGTGGCAACGTGTGGCGACACGTACAGGTCCATCAAGAACTGATCGAATCCACGCAGGAAGGTGGCCGTATTGAATCCGGTGATGCCCAGACCGAAGCGAAGGAACCTGTCTGGATGTTCTGCAATGAAGCCTGGCAAGGCTGCCAGCCGCCCATGTGCGTGAGGGTCGGGTGGATGGTATCCGATTAAGGCGCTGTCGTTAGCCAGGGGGCGTGTGCGGGGCTGGCCCATCGTCCCGTCCAGGGTATGCCAGATGAAACCCCACTCGGTCATGCCAGGCTCCGAAGGTGCGAAATCTTCTGCTGAGGCGAAGCCAGCTGACAAAGTGTCGGACCACTCAAAATCGCGATTGCAGTAAGTGATCGGCAGCCGCGGTGGGTTGCTAAACTCAATGGCGCGATAAACAACTTCTTTAGGTTCCATAGGTATCATCTGATCATGTGTGCAACCAGCTTGGAGTCGTATTGATACAGCCAGATCGGTGCACCCGTCCACTCACCCTCCGCATTAAATGTGACCTGTCCCAGTAAACCGTCGAAGGTGATATGCCGCAGAGCCTCAGCTACGCCAGCGCGGCTGGGTTTACCGTGTGCGGTGATATCAGCTCGAATGGCAGCCAGAACCAGTCGTGTCGCATCGTAGGCGCTGATCGAACCTGGGCCTGGAAGAGGACCACCTGACACCTGGCTAAACCCACTTAGTGGTTGTGCTGATGCGGGCAGGTCACGCGGGTACGGCGAACTGGCAGTAAAGCATAGTCCAGCTAATGATAAGCCGAATAAACCGGGTGCGGCAGACGATTGAAAATCTGAGAGTAAGGATAGCGTGGCCGTGGTTATGCGGCCGATATAAGCCTGTTCTGTGGTCGAGTGCATTGACGCCGACCGGCTGGTGCAGTGGTTGGAAGCTAACTTTGCCTCTTGCACCGCCAGGCTGGGACCCAGGCGGAAGACAAGCGGTCCTTCCGGTACCTGATCGGCAGGAATAGAGGGAACGACGAGGGCGAGGTTTGCCGCACTATAAACAGGCTGCGCAGCGCGTGTCGTGTCAGTGCGGAAGTTTGCAATCACCGCCAGCACGCTTTGGTCAATCACCACGTCAGACGCCACGCGCCGGGCCAGGGTGGGGTCGGCATTATCGTTATAGGCGACGAATGTAACTTCGTAATTACCGATGCCGCCTGCTTCGATCTGCTGGCGGATTGCCAGACGCATGGCCGGGAAGGCATCATATCCCACTTCGCGGAAACGTCCTTCAAACGGCGCGACCAGGGCGATTTTGATGGTTGGTCGGGGTACATCGCACCCGACCAGCAACGCAACCAGACTGATGATCAGACTAGCGTTGAATCTTCGCCAATACATAGCGACCATCCGGAATTGGTCCGGCATCTGTTCTGGCAGGTAACCGGGTGAGCGTGTCGGGATCATACCAGCCAATGGCGACATCGTAATATCCGACCGGTACGCTGCTTATATCCATCGACACGGTCTCGCTCACCACCTCGTGCGGTACCCACATGCCCGTGGGATACATCCCATCCAGCGTATAGCGGTCAACCTGGCGTACAGGCACCGGCGTGGTTATGGGTGCCAGATGTACAAACAGCTTCTCGTCCTGTGACTGACTTACGGGGGAGGTCCAATACAGCGTCAAGCTAATGCTGTGTGTTGTGGTCAGCAGGTCATAGCCCAGCAGGCGGATGAATCTCCCAAAGGTCGCGTTGGTGTGATGTTGCGGAGAGGGTTGGCTGAATGTGTGTTGGGTAATGATGGCATGTGGCACCTCAGGCGCGCCGACCATCTCCACTTTTCGTGTCCCGACCAGAATCACTTCACCACTGGAATGCTGGTCCAGAACGCGGTACCAGCGTATGAGCAATGTATAGGCTTCACCTGCTTCAATCATGCCAACGTTATGAATGCAATCGCTGTCGTAGACAGGCACGCCGGCTTGCCAGCTCCACGTAGGCGCCAGCCCAGCCTGCGGCTGCCAATCAGCGTGGGCTACTTCATGACCGTCAGCTCCGCGCAATGAAAACGACACCTGAAGCGCAGCCGCAAGCGGACGCGTTGTAGCCCATACAGCTCGGAAGCACAAGTCGTTGATCGTGGGCTGGTACCAGTCCAGTTTACGCAACTGGATGCCGTTCGGGAAAGTGCGTATGATCTCCTTGGGCATTACCGGCGGAGCAGGCTGACTTACTGATAATCCACCGAGGTATTCGTTCTTTATTTCCTGTCCACCGGGCAAGGTGGGCGTATAAATGTTGCCCTGTGCATCACGTGCACTCAGGCGAAAGAGCAGGGGGCCAGGTAATGCATCACTCAACACCGTGTGTGTAATCAATTCTGGCACACCCGTCGCGTTGCCCCCCGCATAATAGAACATGTAGGCGTAATACCCACCTGACGGCAACCTGTATTTCATGTCCAGACGAGCCGGTGCCTGACCTTTATGCCATTGGGTGGTGATGCTGATGACTTGTCCAGCCTGCACCTGAGTAGGCGTGATGATGACTCCCGTTAGCTCATATGTGTCACCTTGCGCCGATTTCATGATCACCGGTGAGCGGTTGGAGAATTGCCGGTCGTTATAGTCGAGTACTTGTATCGGCGCAGGGGTTGGCACGTACTGTGAGCGCGCGATCTGCCCAGCAATGATAACGATCAGCATACCGGCCGCCGAGATAACAATTACCCGGACGCTCGGACCTGGTGCGGCCTTCACCACCAGCGCGCCGATGGCTGCTGCGATGAGAAGCGCGGCAAGTGATATATCCTGTGCGGCCTGCTGCAGCGGAGTGCCATCAAGCGCCAGCATTACCCAGTGCTGGCCGCGCGGCAGGCTGAGCATGACCCAGCCTGAGCCAATGTACGGACTGATGGGTAAGCTGCCCAAACGTGTGCCAGAGGCGTCCACCAGCGTAGCGTGCCAGGCTGGCCAGTAGAGCAGTGGAATGGTCATGGTCGCGATTGGGCTACCCACGGCGATATGCCATAGTTGGCGCGCCGGGCCAAGTTGTTCGAGCGTTGAGCTGATCACATCTCCCTCGACAACCAGTGCATGGCGTGATTGTTGCAAAAGATCTGGTCCGACCATCGGCCGTGGCTGAGCACTGACTGGCAAATACTCGGCGCGGATGGTAGTACCGATATTCCCACTCAACCATTCGAACAATTGCAGAGTATGAGGCGTTATATCTTCAGCGCGCACGTCCAGACGCTCATCGGGTAATCCGGGCAGACTCAGCGATAGCGCGATCACTATCAGCAACAGCAACACGCCCTGTATTACCCGTGACATGCTGATGACTGTCTTTCCAGTTCTTACAGGGGCATCTGGGTGCAACAGGGGGGGCTTAAGTTCGGTTGGCGTTGATGCAAGGGTTGCTGCTGCCTTCTGCTGGCTTTGATGTGCTTGTAATGGATGAACCATCAGCCCGCCGATGAGTAAAGCGCCAAAGAATGCCTGCACTGAAAGGAAACGCCACGGGAACTGTACCAGGGGTAAGACAGGCAATGCATCCCATAATGGCTTACTCAACGGAATGATCATCAGTGTAGCCAGAACGCACAGGATCGCCATCAGCACACCGTTGAAACGCATGGCACGATTCCGCAGCCACCAGATTGCGCCGGCCAGGATGAGCAACGCCTGAGGTAATGCTATGGCAAACACGTCGAGTGCGCCATTTACCTGGTAGTTGAAAAGCAAGCTGAACTGCACCAGGTTCATGCCGCGGAAGTGGTAGCGATAATCCAGGTAGCCGGTAGTCTGATGGGCCAGTTGCAAGCCACTGGACTCGCCCAGCGCTGGCAGCCAGAACCATGCACTCAATGCCAGGCCGAGCGCCACCGCGGTAGCCAGCCTGGTTATGGCACCGAGCACCTCACGTACTGGGCGAGCAGTTCCTTTTCGTAACCCGATTTGAGCCAACCGCGCCAGTGTATACAGCACGATAAATGGCGCAAAGATGACTGTCGACACATTATGGGTGAGCGCAAGCGCAGCCAGGGCAATCGCCAGGACGAGTAACGCCCCCTCGCACCGGTTCCGCGATCCATCCTCGGCGCGCCAGACCAGCAGGTCCACGCCCCACAATATCAGTGGGTACCAGACGAATGCAAAGAATTCCTGTAGCGAATCTCCCCGCACGTAAAGATTCACCAAATGGTAGGGGGCAAGCGTATAGGCGATCGTCGCGAGTAGTGCACCAGGCCGCGGCAGCACGGTTCGTGCGTATAGCCACATGGTACCTGCCGCAGCGAACATACCGAATGTCTGGGTCAACTTGATGGCGCTAATGAGATCGAAGCCGGTCAAGTTTATCAATGCTGCAATATAGTAGGGTAAGGATGCATAAAAGCTGAAGAACGGGTATCCCAGTCCATATGCAGCGTCAGGCATCCAGCGTGCTGGGAAAATCCCATCGCGCAGGTTAGCCACCAGCTCATAGGTACGCTGCAGCAGAAAGGGACTGTCGCCACCTGCATGAGTTTGGATGATCCCTGGTCCCAGCCACACATCGACGCTTGCGAGTGCGCAAGTAACGAGAATCAGAACGAAGACTGCGATATTGGCAGGATTCACGCACCTGTGTTTTGTGGCAGGTGTTGCCGCGGAAAGCGGTGGTTTCTTACTGTCTTCAGGCGATGGCAGCGCCATTGTGAGGGGTGGGGCGTGACCACTCGGCAGGGTCTTTATAAACGCCTGCTTTGCAAGTAAAAGAGCACGCCGAAACCGATCGTACCCAAGATGATTAACCCGCCGCTAATGGTAGCCAAAATAGCCAATAAGCTGGGACCACCTCCCGATGCAGTGGACGATTGGGGTGTACCGGTGGTACCGATGACCTGGTCACCATCGCTTGAGCGACGTAAGCCGACCGCGAATTGCGTTGCAGCACCACCCGGTACATTGGCCGTATCATTTAGTGGGGTGGTGGCGACATACGCGTTGGTTATTGTGGCCGCCACGGTATAGGCGCCTGCCCTCAGGTCGGGGAAGCAATGAGGCTCACTGACGCCATCAGAGGTGTAGCTGGCGACCGAGACGCCTTTCGTCGTGACGATAAACACGATTTTGGGTACCAGGTTCTCGCCTGGGTCGCGCTGCCCGTTACCGTTATCGTCGAAGTACGCCAATACGCATAGCGCGCCCGTACCGGGTGTGGCTGTAGCTGTAACTACCTCGGTAGGTCGAGCAACCGCCGTAGAGGCAGAGGATTGTGCCGGAGGCTCGATAATTAAAACCTGTCCGGGAGAGATCATGTCGCTGCTCAGACCATTGAGACGCTTAATCTCCTCCACCGACTTATTGAACTTTACAGCGATGTCATAGAGGGTGTCATCCTGTACCACGGTATACGTCACACCGCCTGATGATTGCACGTTTGGGGCGCTGGTCGTGGTGGTGATATTCTGCGCCGTTCCATTCGGTGTGGTCGTAACATTGCTGGACTGTACAGTAGGGGTAGGGGTGGCAGTCGGTGGTGGAGCGCTGTAATCCAACACGGCACTATCCCAGAATACTTCATTATGTCGCACGGGATCCTTCATCGTGGAATACATGTAGACGATGACGGTTGAGGACTTCGCCTCGGCGTCGACGCTAAACTGGGTGTAGTGATCTTTAGCGTCGTTTTCTGTTGACCAGATCACCTGGCCATTTAGTGGACTGGCCTGTCCGTTGTTACCACCCAGCGGGTCAATGCCAATCTTTAGTCTGATATCAGTGGATGGACGGGCCGAGATGGTGCTTTCATCGTTGGTGGACCACGATTCGCCCCAGGCGCTGAACTTTAACTTGGCACCTACCTTCACACCTGTGACAATACGGTAGATACCACCGGTAAAGGTTGCATTTTCAGTATAGATACGTTGCGCAGCGGAGCCATCCTTAACCCGATTGGCATCCCTGGTTTGCACGTATTGTGGTTGAAAGTTGATGCCGGGTTGGTCGGTATCACGGCGTGGAATAAACCACACTCCCCAGCCAGGCGGCACATCGCAAGATCCACTCTTGCAATACGGGTCCGGTTTAAAGGTGCCCTCAAAGCCCTCGCTGAAGAGGGTAGACTGATCCTGGGCAAGAGCGCGCGCTGGCACCAGCGCAGGTGCAGCCAGAATCACCTGTATGGTCACCAGCAATGCCACAAACCAGGCGGGATGGCGTCGCATACAACGCCGCTGTTCGCCGTGCATCGTTGGGTGGGCGGTGGGGTGTCGTTTACTGTTCATGTCTACGATTCCCTACCAGTATACGCAATTGGATAATCGCTCGTCGGCTGCATGTTCGAATTCGACCGGAACGCGAAACCACCTCTCAAAGCATCGTATCTTACTGCACCACTGCAATAAGCACTTCATCGCCAAGTGGTACGCCAGCGGAATCGAGAACATGCAAACGTCTATTGCTTGCACGGTCATAGATGCCCAGGGTGGCAATATCACCTGACTGCAGTCCGCCCGGGATGACCAACGGATGCGCGTCGGCGATGACATCTCCAACGCGCCACGTTGGCATGGGCAGGTAACCGAACGCGGGGCTTCCATCATGCTGTGCAATCACCTTACCTTCGCGTTTCCAATGAATGAATACAGCTAAATCCTGGGTAATGGGACGGGTTGTACCCCATGAGATGGTCACTGTGAGGGCACCTGCAGTCGATGGCATCAGTGTGACAGGCGTGTTATCGGAGCCGATGGAAGTGCGCGACAGCTCGAAGTTTAACTGTTGTACATCGATGCCCCGTTCGAACGTGATGCTGGGTTGAACTGGTTGAGCCGGTTGTGCCAAGACACCAATAAAGGCACGGTGTGGTGCAGGGTCCAGGTCGCCCTGAGCTAACGGTCCGGGGGTAACATGCAGTTCGCTCGGATGAGGAAGGGCGTTACGCAGGGGTGTCCAGTCATGTGTTGGGTCAACCAGCAGAAAAACCTGACTTGCGGAGGTAGTCGTAATGGGGGAGGACGGAGGAGCGACAACGCTGACGGTGCTTATAAGTCCTTTCTCTACATCGGGAGAGAGGAACCGCAAAGCCGGGTTGCTGTTCGAGAGCCTGTCCTGCAACCACAGAGATGATGGTACGGCGGAGTGTACATATCCATTGACCGTCTCGGCCAGGACCACGTTGGAGTTTTCGAGCCAATATGCGGTCATCGGTTGATGGACATAGTTGCCAAAATAATCCGTAACCGTACTGTAGGCAGCTATAACCAGCACTAACACGGCTACGGCGGTCTGCAGACTGACCACGCGACATAACCGCCCGAATAGTAGCTTTAGCGATGTACGCCGTGACAACCATTGCAACACCACGTCCATCCCAACCGCAGCGACGACACAGGCTGCCGGCAATGCACCGATGGCACGTAGAAAGTGAGGCGTGTCCTCTGCCAGGATGGTAGGCACGAGAAAAATAACCAGCCAGAGCATTAAGAAGAGCGATGCTGGTGCGCGGAACGATTCCTTTGGTCCGGGCGGTCGCGAGGCAAGCCACCACACGCAGGCGATGACGCCAATGACAAACGCAATGGCTATCCCACCATCGAACACGGGGCGCAATGAAAGATTG
>JAJYKL010000008.1 GCA_021788625.1 Chloroflexota bacterium | reverse complement strand
GCCAGTTCAAGAGAAGTTGGCTGTTGAAAGGTGATGATGAGGCCGGCGACGACCAGTGCAACGGTGTAGGGGACGCGCAGCCGCCGCAC
This sequence comes from Chloroflexota bacterium, assembly GCA_021788625.1. GTDB lineage: Bacteria > Chloroflexota > Anaerolineae > J036 > Brachytrichaceae > CAIXPS01. The sequence continues at coordinate 80,882 of JAJYKL010000008.1, read as the reverse complement.
GGCCATGGCGACGAATGACACAACCAGGAGCAGCTCAATAATGAGCGTCTCGGTCTTCAGGAACTGTTCCATACCCATCACGAAGCTGCGCGCCTGTTATTCGCGCGGCATCACCCTCAGAATGCCCCACGCCCTCGTCACCGGTACGACGAACAGAATGCCGGTGTGCCGGTCGCGGAAGTCGCCCACGATTTGCTGCGCTACCAGGATGGCACGCTCCAGGGTCGCGTCGTCGTCGATCACGCTGAAGAAGGTGCGATTACGGCTCTCTTCCGATGAGAGCACCGCGCGCAGGGAGACGAACAGGGGCAGGTCATCATGCTCGTTCCCCTCGCGCCGGCTGCCCTGACTATCGAGGATCGTCACCCCCGGTACGCCCGCTTTCTCCCAGGCCTCGAGGATGTCGAGCTCCTTGTGGGTGTCATCGATCACCAGTACCAGTAAGTTCGTGGCCATCTGCAAGCTCCTTTGTCGCCACAACGTCTTCCAGTGTTTGCTTGTTGCTCGAAAACACCCAACGAAGCAGAAACGGTGTCACCAGCGTCGTCACGAATACCATGAGCACTACGGCGGTGAAAACACGCCCATCGATGAACCCCTCCTGTAGGCCAACTGTCGCGACGATGAGGCCTACCTCACCGCGCGAAATCATGCCCACCCCTACACGCAGTGACTCAACACCGCTCATGCCGGCCAACCGGGCACCGAACCCAGCTCCGATGGCTTTAGACAGGACAGCCACCAGAATGAGCGCCAGCATGAAGACGACTGCCGACCCGTCCCCAGCCCCCGCGCGTCCACCTGCAGCCCGATGCTGACCAGAAAGAGGGGTACAAAGAAGGCGTAAGAAAGGGTGTGCATGCCCTCGCTGATCTTGTGATGGAGCTTTGTCCGGCTGATGAAGATGCCGGCCAGGAACGCACCCGTGATCGCGGCAACCTGCCCGAAAACTTCGGCGGCGAACGCAAAAAGGAAGGCGACTACCAACGCCCACGATATCACCCCTTCACTGATGGGCAGGCGGTCGATGCGGTCCGTCAAGCGCGGCAGGATCCACAAACCGATCGGGATGGCAATCACGAAGAACAGCACCATACGGAGCACTACGAGCAGGAGACCTCCTATGCCGCCCGGGCCTGTCAGTACCATGAATATGGACAACAGCAGGATGACCAGCACATCGTCCACCACCGCCGAGCCCAGCATCGCCAGCCCCTCGCGGTGTTTGAGGACACCGAGTTCCATGAGCGTCTGGGCTGAGATGCTCACGCTGGTGGCTGTCAGGATCAGGCCGATGAAGATGCTATCGGCGAGTGAGTGGCTGAAGGCAAACGCCAAAGCCCCACCCAGCACCAGGGGAAACACCACCCCCAGGCTGCCCGCACTCACTGACACATGACTGGAGCGCAACAGCACAGTTAAGTCCACCTCTACGCCGGCCATGAACATCAACAAAATGACGCCCAGATCGGCCAGCTCCAGGACCACGTCATGAACCTGAGTGGACGTGAAGAGAGGTGTTCCGAGGAGGTTAAGCAGAGTAGGACCCATGACCAATCCAGCCACTAATTCCCCCAGTACAGCGGGCTGTTTCATCCGAGTGCTAATCAACCCAGCGGTTTTTGTGATGAGAATCAGTAATGACAGGAGCAGAAGTAGTTGCAGGGTCTGGCTCATTGTAACTCCCAAGCCGACTATAACTTGCGCATCACTCTATAGCCTGCTCTTTGATGCACTCCATCACGTCAAGCATGGATTACCTCCATCGATCCATGTGGCCAGAGGAAAGTACCTCGACTTATTTATCCTGCAATCTTCACACTTTCCTTGACGATCGTTGATTACTTATCTTTCATATTGAAGCCTATTCATAATCCTGTATAATCCAGGTATTATCAAAGTAACTGCATTATTAGGTATTTGGGTCAATTGATCATGCCACGGTTTCCCCGTTCTATTTTTCGTGGGGATTGCTGGCTGCATATAAATGATCGTTTCATCAATGTGCTTCCATCCACGGCCACCCTGGGCTTGATCGAGTCACCCGACCTGAAAAAACACGATATCGTGGTCAGCGCGGTTACGTTTATGGGAAAAGTAAATCGTTATGCCCAGGAAGAAGACAGGCCAGGAACCGGCTGGCGAGGAAAAACCGGCCCGACGCGTATCCAAAACATCAGTTAGCAAGGCTACACAAACAGAGGTCGGCGCACCGGCACGCACGGCCCGCAAAGGTTCTGCCCGTAAGACGGCTCCCCGACGCACCACGTCCTTTACACCTGCCGCCCCAGTGCCGCTCCCGATCGTCCATGAGCCTCGCCCGGAAGATCTCGCCACACCCCCTAGCAGCAGCGGGCGATGGCGACGCTTTGACCTCCACCTGCATACCCCTGCCTCACATGATTACGAGCAGCCCAATATTCATTACCTCGACATCTTGCGACAGGCTGAGCGACGCGGGTTGGACATGATTGCCTTTACCGATCACAATACGGTCAATGGCTATCGCACCCTGCAACGTGAGATCTCCGAGTTGGAGCTGCTGGAGAAGCTAGGTCGCATCCGCGCGGATGAGATAGGCCTTCTGAGCGAGTACCGGCGTCTCATGAAAAAGGTTCTGGTGCTGCCAGGCTTTGAGTTTACCGCCACTTTTGGCTTCCACGTGATTGCCTTGTTCCCACCCGAGAAGTCGCTGCGCGAGATGGAGTTCATCCTCATGCAATTACGCGTGCCCTCGCGTGTGCTGGAGCAGGGATTGACGGAAGCAGGCGCGACGAGTGACGTGCTCACAGCCTACCGCACGATCGATGAAGCCGGCGGGATCGTGATCGCACCGCACGCGAACTCGTCGAACGGTGTGTTCATGCGTGGCATGAGCCTGGGCGGGCAGACACGCATGGCGTACACGCAGGATCCGCATCTAAATGCCATCGAACTGACTGACCTGGCGAAAGGTCGCCGTTCGATGGCCATGTGGTTTAGCGGGCACAAACCGGAGTATTCACGCCGTATGCACATCGTGCAAGGAAGCGATGCGCACCGCCTGACGGCCTCACCCACCGACACCAAGCGTCTGGGGATGGGCGACCGCGCTACCGAAGTGCTCTTGCCGGAATTGAGTTTTAATGCGCTGCGTGATCTATTTCACAGCCAGGAGTTCGATCGCGTGCGCCCAGCGGCAACCATCCTGGACATTCCCAACGATGTGTTGAGTGCAGCTCGGCAGAAGGGCATCACGGAATCGCAAAGCTTCCACCCCAGCCTGCCCAGACGAGGTGATCGCTTTGACCCCTTGCTGAGCGATGTGGTCGCCTTTGCAAACAGCAATGGAGGCACCCTGTACGTCGGATGTGAGGCAGACGTGCGTAAGCCTGCGACGGGTCTGAAGGACGCACCGGAGATGGCTAACGCACTGGCCGAGGCCATCGAACAGCGTGTTACACCGGCGCTCAAGGCATCCGTCAATCTGCAAAACATCGACGGCACGGACGTGTTGCGGGTCGTCGTACCGCGCGGAGACGAGCCCCCCTATGTGGTGGATGGGAATCACTTCTTCGTACGGGATGGTACTTCCACACACGCCGCCATGCGCGATGAAATCGTAGCGCTGGTTCGTAATATTGTCGAAGTATCGACCGGAGCGCCATCCAGGGAGCCCGAGCATCACCCCGTTGCGCAACACACCCAACCGCGCCATCAGCAGGTGCAGCATTCACCACAACAGGCACCACCTTCCCAACCCTCACAATCGTCTCAGCCCTCAGCACCGCAACAGCGCCAGCAGTCAGGTGGGCAGCAGCGCCCCAGTCCGCAACAGCGCGATCAAGGTCGTGGGGGGCAGCGGAATCAGCAGGCGGCGCGACGCGAACCACCGCAGCCAGGACAGCCCCGGCAGGTTCCCCAACCCGCGCAGCCGGCATTCAATGGCAGCGCGGGGAGTGCCGGCGTTGGCAGCGCCCATGGCAGCCAGCCCGCTCAGGTCATGTCAGAGCCAGTTCCACCAGCCACCGCGACATCGGAATCAATCAAAGCAACGCAACTGCCAGCTCCCGAACCAGCGGTTGAAGGGTCACCTCGTTCAGGCGTGGAGATTCTAGCCGTGGAAGAGCGTGACAGTACACTCTACTATACGGTTCGCGACCTGCGCAACAAGACCATCGTGCGTAATGTGACACAAAAAAGCGCACGCGACCTGTGGCTGTATGCCATCATGCAGCATACCAACAACGTGTATGACGAGAACACTTTCGACTGGCACAAAGATCGCGCCGTGCTCAGCCGCTCGCAGCGTGCCGGTAAGGTACGCTTCGACCTGGCATTGCGCGACAGTTCCGATCGGGTCCACATATTCTTTGGGGTAGCCGATGATTCCATGGACAGTCGGTGGAAAGAACTGATCCAAACCGTCATGCCTCCTGAGCCGACTGCTGCATCAGAGTATCCTGTACCCTCCGAATCGGCAACAGAGGCGAGTCCGTCGACTGAACCGGGCGAGGTAGTCAATAACAATGGCAGTCTATCGGCAGTCGCGGCACCGTTGGATCTGTCCTCACCACCATCCGTCGCCGTACAGGCTGAGCCGGCGAAGCTGGATTCTCCGGATGAAAGCGCCCCCGCGCCGGCCATGCCACTTGCCGATTCGCAGACCTTCACCGACAATACTTCACTGTCCGACACGGTACTTTAGAAATCGAAAGCGGGTCTCCTGAGCCCCAGGCTCAGAGCGCATCGAAAGGCAAAGCGCATGGAATTGCAGGATAAGGTCATATTGGTGGTAGGCGGTGCAAATGGCATCGGCAAAGCCACGGCCGAGCTTTGTGTGGCACGGGGTGCCCATGTTGTCATTGCCGATGTTGATGAGGTCACCGGCCAACAAACCGCATCCGGGATGGGTGCGACATTTGTTCGCGTCGACGTGACCAGTGAAGCCAGTGTACGCCGGTTGTTTGAGCATGTGGCGTTACAAGGCGCCGACCGGCTGGACGTCCTCATCCACACAGCCGGTATTCTGAAGGGCGCCTATACGCCCATCGAGGAGTTCAGCCTCGACACCTTCAGGCAAGTGCTGGACGTCAACGTAGTGGGCAGCTTCCTGTGCGCCAAGCATGCCACACCTTTGTTGAAAAAATCCAGTCACGGCGTCATTCTGCTGGTTTCATCCGGAGCAGCGCAAGGTGGGAGCTCGTCATACGCCTACGGCACCAGCAAGGGCGGAGTCACCAGCCTCGGCGTCACACTGGCCAACAAACTGGCTGCCGACCGGATCCGTGTAAACGTATTACATCCCGGCAACATCCGTACGTCAATGAAGCTCTCAGTCATCGAAGCCGATGCGCTGAAGCGTGGCCAATCCATGGATCAGCTGGTGGCCGAGTCGAACCTGGGTGAGCCGGAAGGCATGGCCAAGGTGCTGGCATGGCTGGCCAGCGACGATGCGGACTATGTGCGCGGGTTCATCTTCACTCGCTAGTTAGCCTGGATCTGAGCTTGTGCGCGGCACGGCACGCATGCTCACCGTGCTCAGAGTTGCTGCTGCGCTCGATTTCTCGAGCGCAGGCAGATACATGGAATGGCCTCGTTACAATCCTAGCCGTACATCCGGCTGCCTGCCCGTGCCCTTTGCAGCATACCGGATACGGCAGCGCGACCGTTACTCAGGGGAATGGTCAGACAGGTGGAGGTACCCATCGCACTCCACATACACTTGCCCTGCCTGAACCGAATAACGCCAGCACAGGCGAATTACTTGAACTGCGCCCGTCGCACTTCCTCATCCGGGCGGGTATGGATGCGCGAGATGTCGTGCTCGCTCAGAAACTTCGGACCGCCCAAAGCGTAGGTACTTGCCAGCACCCGTGCGTGCTTTACTGCCATGGCCGAGACATTTTGCACCTCACGCGCCGAGCGGCCAATGGCGAACAGGCCATGGTTTTGCAGGTACAGGGTACGAGGCTGCTCGCCGTAGCGATTTTGAAATTCCTTCACGCGCGCACAGACCTCACGAGCCAGGGGCACACCGGGGTCGGTGTAGGGCACAAAAACAGAGGCGACACCACAAACCACAATCTCGTCGGGCATCAGGTGCCCCAGAATGTCCTGCGCGTGCACGGAGCACAGGACCCCATTCACCGCGATCGGATGCGAATGCCCAATAAACGAGGCATCCGTCAGATCATAGAGGGCGGCATGCAATACCGTCTCCACTGAAGGCCGCGCCTTGGCCTGGGGATCCACGCGGCTCTCGTAGAGCACCCGCTTCACGTCGTCATCGGTCGCGTCACTCTCCAGGAGTTTCACCACCATCCGGCGGTTGATCAGGACGAAGCCTTCTGGCCCGGCTGACCGGAGATTCGCTCCGCTGGCTTTCACGAAAAAAGTGTCCTCATCAACGCGAGCGCTGGTATTACCTTCGCCAACAATCAACAGCTCGCGCTGCTCTTCTCCGAGGTGGTGTGAAAGTGCCACCAATTCTTCAAGAATCGATTCTTTGGTTCTATCGGGCATCATGATTACTCCGATTGGGTTGCTGGCGATTGTAACGTGGGTACAGGAACCTCACAACCGGTGTAGCGCTTCTACAGGGGTGCCATCGGCAACCATGCCAGCCTGTTTCTAACCGCCTTCCGATTTGGGCACCGGAACCCAGGCAGAGCTGACCATGTGACACAGGCCAGCCGGTAAGTGCCGAAAGTATGCCAGGCTTTACCGTGGCCAGATGCTTCAATGAGGAGGTCGCTGTGAGTTGAGTAGAAGTGCCAGTTCTTCAGCCTGCGAGGTGTGCACGATCGCCAGGACTTCGTCAGCGGGCTTTAATACCAGGTCGCCCCGTGGGATGATCAGATCACCCTTGCGCAGGACTGCCGCGATCACGCACTGGTTAGGCAAATGCAGTTCGGCCAGTGACTTGTCGACGGCCACAGAGGTGGGGTGTACTTTTTCCTCCACTACCGAGAACTGGCCCTTGCGCAGCTTGAGCAGGGTCATCATGTCGCCTAGCGACATCTCTTCGGCGACGAGCTTGGAGAGGATTTCTGCCTGATTCAGCGCCACATCCACACCCATGTCGGCCGTGAACATCCATGCGTTTTCGGGATTGTTGACGCGCGCGATGGTGCGCGGCACGTTAAACTCGAAACGACCCAGCGTGGTTATCACCAGATTGGCCTCGTCTTCGCTTGTCACGGCCGCCAGCACTTGCGCGTGGGCAATACCGGCAGCTTCCAGTGCACTGGGCGAACTGACATCGCCCTGCACCACAGCCTCGCTACCCAGCTCACGTTTCAAGTGTTCCAGTACGATCGGGCGATCATCAATCACTTTAATCTGATGCCCCTGATCGTAGAGCATACGCGCCAACTGCGAACCGGTCTTGCCGCCACCTACGATAATGACATACATAACGCAACCCTTTCCCAGACAGCCCCAGGCAGGCGGTACTCACCAAGTACGTCCTTGCCAGAACCTCTAGGCAAAGCCCATCAATCCTTCCAGTCGATCCATGGACGAGGCCAGTACAGCAATAAAAACCTGATCACCCTGGCGGAACAGGGTGCCCAGGGAAGGGACCATGGCTTGTCCCTCGCGCGTGATAGCCACTATGTTAATTTCGCCCGGAATGGTGATCTGCTTCACTTCGTGACCTGCCAGATGCGGGGGTAGTTCCATGCTGAGCAGTTTCACTTCTCCATTGCCAAAACTCATCACGGGGTCCAGGTTGTCGTGCGTCAATAATTCATAGATACGCTGAGCCCCCCACGTAGTGGACGAGATGGTCGCCAGTCCCAGGCGCTGGTAGATTTCTGCTCGTTGCGGGTCGTATAAACGCGTGATGACCTTGGGCACATGGAAAATGTTACGGGCAACACGGGCTGCCACGATATTGGCATTGTCGGACGAACTGGTCGAGGTGAAAGCATCCGCACTTTCAATGCCTGCTTCCAACAGCACATCGCGAGCGAAGCCAACGCCGAGCACCCGGCGGCCCCGGAACCCTGGACCCAGGCGTGCCAGGGCCTCGCTGTTATAGTCGATCACGGTCACGTCATGTCCTTCGGCGTCCAGGATGCGAGCGACTTGCTCCCCGACTCTTCCACAGCCCATGATGATGACTCTCATGTCCCAGCACCTCCTTGGCGTGCTGAATATTGATCGTCGCCCGGCATGCGTCTGATCCTTCCCGCACTGATCAGGAAGCTTAAGTATGTTGTATCGACTTCAGGCGATGTGCCGCGCGGTGGCGCGCAATCGCCTTGCGGATCCAGTCTGCGCTGAACACGATAGGCGCAAAAAATACCAAACCGATCAAGTAGGCTAAAGGCAATGGTGCATGCTCGAACAGCCCGCTGAACGGTTGTACATATACCAGTGTAAGAATGATAATCAACTCGAGCAATATTGCCAATAGCAGCTCCGGGTTCGAAAACAGCCCAATCTGGCGCGTTCGGGCGCGTAATGCACGTGAAGCCAGTGCATTACCGATCTGTGCCATCACTACACCGGTATGGAAAGCGGTGGTCGCCAGGACATACACTAAACCCGGGCGTGTAAGCAGCCGCACACTAAAAGGCAACAAATCCATGCGAGGCAGGCTTAGGAAGTGCGTATAGCCAGCCTGCCAGTAGACGATGAAAAATGCCGCGAAGCTTAACGCGGTCTCCAATACGCCGACATAGAGCAGGGCGCGGGTCAGCAGAGAGCGGTCCAACAAAGGCTGGTCGCGACGGCGCGGGGGGCGTTGCATGATGCCCGGCTCTGGCTTTTCCACACCCAATGCCATGGCTGGCAACAAATCCGTGCCCAGGTCGATTGCCAGCACCTGGATGATCGTCAGGGCCAACGGGATACGCAGCGCCGCTGACACCACAAATGGTAATAACTCCGGTACATTGCTGGCGAAGATGTATGAGATGAACTTGCGCAAATTGTCATAGACGGCGCGGCCTTCCTCAATCGCTGCGATGATGCCACCGAAGTTGTCGTCGGTCAGGATTACGTCTGCGGCTTCCTTGGCCACGTCCGTGCCGGATATGCCCATGGCAATGCCGACGTCAGCCTTGCGCAGGGCCGGGGCGTCATTCACACCATCGCCGATGACCGCGACCACATCGCCGCGAGCCTGGAACGCCGCCACCAGACGGAGCTTGTGTTCGGGTGCCATGCGTGCACACACCACCTCTTCCTGCAGTACGGCCTGAAGCGCCTCGTCGTTCATGGCATCCACATCCGCGCCAGTCAGGATATGGGGTGAAGCGCTGGGTGCCAGCATTCCGATGCGCCGCGCGACGGACTCGGCCGTTAAGCCGTAGTCGCCCGTAATCATCACCATGCGAATACTCGCGTCGCGGCAGGCGCGCACCGCATTTTCCACGTCGAGGCGTGGAGGGTCCATCATGGCAGCCAGACCCAGGAATGTAAGTTGCTGTTCCACGCGCTCTGTCGTGTAAGAACCTGTCCGGGGCGGCAGATTACGGCGCGCCAGTGCCAGCACCCGCAGGGCATTGCGTGCATACTCATCATTGGCGGCCATGATTTCGGCCCGTAGGGTGTCATCGAGCTGGCGTACCTCGCTGCCGATCAACACCTGGGTGCACAATTGCAGTACCTCGCGAGGCGCGCCTTTCACGAAGACTATCTCTCCCTGTGCGTTCCGGTGAATGGTGCTCATACGCTTGCGCCGCGCATCAAAAGGCAGCTCGTGAACGCGCGGGTAAGCAGACGCGGTCTCGGCCTCGTTTAGTCCGCCTTTGCGCGCCAGAACACGCAGCGCTGCCTCCGTCTGATCGCCCAGGCACCACCAGGTGGGGTGCTCGGGGGAAGGGGCACTCAGGCGCGAGTTGTTACAGAGCGAGGCTGCCGTCAGCATGGCCTTCAGATCCCCATCCAGGGACGGGCTCCCTGCGCCCAGGAGCTGCCCTCTTGGTTCATAGCCTACGCCAGAGACGGACAGCTTATGCTGTGCCACCCACACCTCACGCACGGTCATCTGGTTCTGTGTCAATGTGCCGCTTTTGTCCGTGCAAATCACTGATAAGGTACCCAGCGTCTCCACCGATGACAGTTTCTTCACCAATACATGCCGCGCGGCCAGGCGCTGCACGGCCATCGCCAGCGAGATGGTGACCGTAGGGATCAATCCTTCGGGCACCGCTGCAACCAGCACCCCTGTTGCGAAAATGAGCGAGTCAACCCACCCTGTTCCCACATCGAAGATACTCACAATAAAGACGAACGCAGCCGCCACCAAGGCGATCAGAGAGATGATGCGGGTCATGTGCAGCAGGTTGCGCTGCAGGAGACTCGGTTGCTCGTGCACCTCCTGCGTCAGGTTCGCGATACGGCCGAATTGTGTGAGCATGCCCGTGGCGATCACCACGGCCCGGCCGGTGCCGGAGAAAATCGATGTTCCGGCAAACACCAGGTTCGGGCGCTCCAGCTCCGTCAAACCATCGCGCACCGATGCCTCAGAGGTTTTACGCGCCGGCACTGCCTCGCCGGTCAGGGTGGAGTCATTGGCACGCAGGCCGTACTCTTCCACGATGCGCCCATCAGCGGGCACATTGTCGCCCTCGGCCAGAACGAGTACGTCGCCGGGCACCACTTCGCTGGCCAGCACCTGCATCTCTTCTCCACCACGGATCACCCGAGCATAAGCTGGCAGGAGGCGTTTCAAGGCGCCGATCGCCTGCGCCGCGCGGTACTCACGCCAGAACGAGAACAGCCCATTCACCAGTACCACAAACCAGATGACCACACCCATGGCTGGGCGACCGCTCACGATGGCCAGCGCGCCGGCACCCCACAGCACCAGTGCCATGAGGTGTGTCATGTATCCCATTAAGCGGCGCCAGACCGGCTGAGGAGGAGGCTCGCGCAGTGTGTTCGGACCGTACAGCCCTAGCCGCTCGGTCACTTGCTGTGCGATCAGGCCTTGGGGAGATGTCTCCAGCGCTGGAAACACCTCCGAAACACGTAGCGCGTGCAGTGGCAATGAAGACATTTACTTCAAACGCACCCCATCACGGCAGGGCGCGTCGCAAGTTCGGAACAGTTATGGGGTTTCAGTGTCAGATGTTTCAGGCGGCTTACCGCCGGCATGTGGTTCCGCCTTGGGCTGGCCATCCAGGTACTGGTCTTCGAACGTTGCCGTCTGGGGATGGCCATTAGTCACCACTTCCTCATAGTCGCCAGCTGGGATGGGAGGTTCAAAGCGCAAAGGCCGGCGCACGCCAAACAGTTCCCAGAAGCGCGAAGCGAGTACCAACAGGCTATAGCGATACTCTTGCGTCCGCATACTCTGCCATTCCACGATGGTACCCATTGGTCCCTGCACACGCGACTTCTCACGGATGATGCGATGAATCGTACGTGGGGTGCGATATCCGATGGGCGAGATCAAAATGGCATGTGCGGTCAGCACCAGAATAGTGAGCGAGATGAGCACGACCCAACCACCTTCTGTCCACTTGCCCGCGATCTGCCCGACGAAGACAAATGCAGCCAGGGCTGCGGCGAAGGTCGCAGCAAAAACACCCAGCGTCCGCTTGCGGCCCTGGAAATTCATCAGGATATGCTTACGAATAGCCAGGCCCATGGCCATAATGGGCAAAAAGACCCCGACTCCGTAGTACGGCACAGCCAGTGTCGTCTGACCTTGTACCAGCAATTGGATGACGATCGATGCGATCGCTGCCGCTGTAACAGGGCGCGTGAAGGTTCCCTTGGGGTTGCGGTAGACCACAATTTCGGGAATCTCACCAATGGCGACATTACGCCAGGCCATCGATTGCAGGTCCTGGTAGGCAGTCATCGACGCAAACGACAGCAAGACCACCGCGAGAATCTGATAGGCCCAATAAAAGACCTCCCCGCCCGGCATGAAGTTAAACCCAATAAAGGCCAGATTGCCGACGATGCTCCGGCCATTGGTTCCGTCGAAGACATTGAAGCGTAATGAGAAGATAGTCAGTGCCAGCGTCGTCAATCCACCATAGAACAGAAACGACGTCTGCACCGCCCGCCCGATGCCCGCCTTACCGGAATAGAACTTCCACAACCGTTCCAGCCACGGCAGGTGTTTACGACCCCACGCCACCGGTGCCGCGTCGCCCTCGATGACGAACTGTAGTCCGTTGGACATCGCCTCCAGGCCCGATAACGCCACGAGGCCTTTCATGGATGCCGTGAGCATATGGTACATGGCGTCGGCCAGTGTGGGTACCGCGGTCACAGGCTCCTGGGGTGCTGCGGGGTATCCAGTACGTGCGGCGATGACCAACCCAACGAACATGATCACGGACAGCAAAATAAAGATGGCCAGAAAGGTAAAGACCAGTTGAGCAGACTCGCCACGCCCACGGATGGTTACAAACCAGGTGACAGCAACCAGCGTCGCGCCGATGCCAAAATGCAAGATCCAATCCAGACCCGCTGCGTTCCATAGCGACAGAAGCTGATCAGCACCTGAAAGCGTCGAGACTACGATGGTGAACACGTAATCCTGGATCAGCACTACGGCCACTACCAGGCTCAGCGAAGGCCCCAGATAACGCATGGCGGCCGTGAAGGATCCACCTCCTTCGTTGAAGACGCCCAGCGAATACATGTACAACGCCCCGAAGACGAAGTTCGCGATGATAATCACGCCCACAGCGATATAGGCATATTGCTGCATGCCATAGGGGTGCAATGCACTCATCATTTCGCCAGTGGCGTAGTAGAACGAAGTGAAGTAGTCCACCCCAAACAGTGCCACGGCCGCCGCCAGACCCACCTGTCCCGCACCATGGACATGCGCATGCTCTTTGCTTTCGCGAGGTGCGATGCGATAGGCAACGAATACGATGGCAATTAACAGAAGGATCGTTACAGCCATTATTCATAAACCCGCGTGTCAAAAGCTTGCTCCAGCTCGTGCAGTTCAGCGAGCAGGTGCTTCCGTGTGGAGGGACTAAGCCGGGTGTCTTGCGCCACTTTGGCCTGCTCCTGTTCCGACGCTCGTACCACGAAAGCGGGCACAAACATAATTCGACCAGCAGGGATAACCTCGAAATTATGCATCTTCATGCGTAGAGCCTGGTCGTCAAAATAGGGCAAGCTTAATGAAAGGCCGCGGTTCAAATCCTGAGCAGCCGCCCGTTGCTTAATCGTTCGTATGATTTCCTGGGTCTCATAGCGGGCGAGTGCTCGGCCCTGGTTGACCAGCTGGCCCAGCATTCCGTATCGTTTGGCCTGGTACTCTTCGTCGGCCACCATGTAGGGTGCCAGCGATACGGCGGTATGCAGCACGCTCAGGAAGCGCTGCATCGAACCGATGTGTGCCTCGGCATCGTTGGTTGAATTGACCAGCAGGCGCCGCTGATCGTCGAATGCCACCCACTGCGGCAGGTAAAAACGTCGTGCAGCCGGTACGAAAGGTACCAGCAACTCGCCGCGTCCGGCTTCCTCCGGTTCTTCCTCCACGATGGCGTCGGTTGGAGCTGTGATAGCTGATTGTGGTTCCAGGTCACCTCCAACAGGGAGCGTGGGGATCTCCTCGCCTTCATCGGGCACATACGTCACCGACCGGCCTGCTGGTAGCATGTTATGCACCATATGCATAGCCGTCGCATGACGGATCAATCCGGCGGCCATGCCGACTGCCGGATTGCCAGACTGCTCCAGTTCCGACAGGCGTTGACGTAACGCCAGGCTGATATCTGAGCGCGTCAGTCTATCGATCAAACCACCCGCCAGTTGTTCGCGGTACTCCGGCGGGATCTGCTTCTTTTGGCCGCTGGCATCGATCACCACCGACTCAGGGAAGCTAAAACGAGCTTGGGGCTGGCGTTGTATGAGTGCATCCGCCATCGCGCGAGCCTGCCCTTCCATGAAACGCTGTACTAACGTAGGCTGTGCTTCGAAGAGCGAACGCCAGTGTTGATATTCCTCACGCAGATGACTTGTCGATACATCTAGCGTAGCAGTCCGCCCTGCAGATCCCTGACTGCGTGTAATGGTTGATTTATCACTCATAGTTCCTGGTCACCAGATAACATACCTCGGTCTCATCGGGAGTTGGCGTTTACCGGTTATATGATCGCCATAATGACTTACTGTTTACCGGAATTATGAACCCAAATCGACACTCGGGTGACGCGCGGCGCGGACTGTATAACCTTGGGCTATGCGTAATACCAGTCTGTGGTGGCGTGCCAGATGTGTTGCCTCATGATTAGGTCAAAGAAATCCACCTTGTCTGGACCATTAGGGCATTTACTGTATCACGCCTGAATTAAATATTAATAAAAAAGACTGGAAAATAATAAAGAATAAATAAACAAAGCGCTTTATCGCGAGCCGTGCTTTAGTAGCTGAATGGAGAACCATCTGGAGTTGCCCGCCCATTACTTCTCAGTTAAAAATCGATATCCGACAGCGGGCTCGGTGATCAAATGCTGCGGCTGGCGAGGATCATCTTCCAGTTTTCGACGCAGCATGCGCATATATACGCGTAAATATTCAACTTGATCAGCTTCCGCAGGTCCCCACACATTAGTGAGAATGGTGTGATGCGTCAACACGCGTCCGGCATTTGAAGCAAGATAAGCCAGCAACTTGAACTCGGTAGCTGTCAGCTTCACCTCCTCGCCGTCGCGCGTTACCACGTGACGCGCCAGGTCAATAGTCAGATGGCCGGCGTTGATGACCACATCACGGTTGCCGCGCGTTTGCGCTGAGTGGCGCAGCGCCACACGCACCCGAGCCAGCAGTTCCTCAATACTGAAAGGTTTGGTCAGGTAGTCATCAGCGCCCTTGTCCAGTGCAATCACCTTGTCACGCTCGCTGTCATGCACGGAGAGCACGATGATGGGTACCTGGCTCCACTCTCTCAATCGGGCACAGACTTCGTAGCCATCGATATCGGGCAGGCCGAGGTCGAGAATGACGACATCAGGCGGACTGGCAGCGGCCTGCACCAGTGCCTCTTCGCCACGACTGGCCGTCGTAACGTGGAACTCCTTCTCGGTCAGGATGGTGCGCAGCGCACGAAGGATCTGTGGTTCATCATCGACGACTAATACGTGCGGTTGGGTACTCATACCTGTCAATAAAACCAATATTACTCCGCTCGCTCCGACTCGGCAGGTGGGTTCGGAGCACGCTGTCCATCGAGCAGGAGCGGTAATGTAAACAGGAAGGCCAGTCCATCGGGCAGGTTTTTAGCCCAAATCCGGCCGCCGTGTGCCTCAATGATGCCCTTGCAAATGGTCAACCCCAGCCCGGTGCCAGTTACTTTGTCCGATGCCGTGACTCGATAAAACTTGTCGAAGATCCGCGCCAGGTCCTCCTCAGGAACAGGTGGCCCCTGATTACGCACCTCCACCAGTAACTCCACATCACTTTGCACCTGCGCACTGATTTGGATCGTTGTGCCCGGTGGCGCATACTTCAGCCCGTTGCTAATCAGGTTGGTAAACACCTGATCTATCTGCATATGGTCCACCGGTACAAGGGGCAGTTCGTCTGACACATCCACCTCAATGCGATGCGTTTCGGCGGAGCGGCGCATACGGGACACCGTGCCAGCCAGGATGTCGGCCAGGATGTTCCACTGGCGCTGCGGTTTCAGCGCACCAGACTCGATTCGCGACATATCCAGCAGGTTCCCTACCAGCCGGTTCAGATGGTCGGTCTCCTCATCGACGGCCATCAAGAGGTCTTCCCGTGCTGCAGAGTTCCAACTGACATCACCGTCTCGCAGACTGGTGATGGCAGCCTTGATGGTGGCGAGTGGCGTCCGCAGGTCATGTGATACCGACGACAAGAGCGCACTCTTCATGCGATCGCTCTCTTCCAGCACTCGAGCACGGGTCTCGACCTGTGCCAGGCTGGCTCGTTCCAGGGCCAGCGCCACCTGGCTGACAAACGTGTTCAGGAAGCTTTCCTCAACTGGCAGCAGAACGCGCGCTTGCCAAACGTGCACCTCGCCCAGCAGCCCGCGCGGCGTGATGAGCGCGAGCACTTCGTCAGGCGCGGCAGAGGATGGGAGTCCTGCTCCCGGAGAGCTGTAGATCTGTGGTGGGGTATTGGCGTTTGGTTGGATCAGTACTCTCACCGCACGCGCTTGAAATACCTCAGCCATTCGCGTAGCGGCGGTACGTGCAATGGACTCCTGACTGCGCAGACTGGCCAGGGTGGACATGAGTTCATAAAGCAGGATGACATCATGCTCGCGTAAGCGCGCCTCGCGCACACTGGCCTGGCTGCGCCCCACAAACTGGCTAAAAGCGACGGCCAGGGTCAGGAACACGACGAGTCCCAGCAGGTCCTGCCCGTGCTCCACCAGCAGCGTGAACTGCGGCTGCGTAAAGTAATAGTTCAGCGCCAGGAATGATGCGAGGGCTGCCACAATGCCAGGTGTGAGCCCCCACAGGGTAGCCGATATGCCAACCGGGATCAGAAATAACAAGGCAATGGTCGGCCCGCTTAATTCATAGCCCAGCAGGTATAGAAACTCCGTGGCCACTGCAGTTACCAGAAGCGCCAGCAGGCACCGCGCAAAGAACATCACGGTGCGCTGTTGATAGACCCGCCGGTAGCGATTTGGGTCTTTCACAATGTCAGTACATCCATTCGAGCACCACTTTGATCACATCACTCCGGTGGCTCCGCACGAGTGACAGCGCTTCGTCATACTGATCGGCGTGGAATCGATGTGTGACCAGGCGAGCCAGCGGCACTTCACCTGATACAGCCAATCGCACCGCCTCTGGCCAGGCTCCCGAACTGGCATTGCTGCCCAGTACCGTTTTCTCCCCGATCAACACCTCGTTCCAGGCAAAGTCAGCGCGCGCCCCGCCGTAATCGCCGACAATCAACAGGCGTCCCTCACGCGCCGTCAGCGCGAACCCCGCGCGCACGGCCGCCTCAGAACCGGTGGCTTCGACCACCGCCGAGAACTTCCCCTGACCCGACACACCAGTCCGGTTCTGGATGGCCTGAGCCAGATCCCCCTGTATTTCATGATGGTTGATCGTAAAGCGTGCGCCGAACTCGCGAGCCAGTTGCAAGCGGTGGGCACGTCCGCCGACAAGAGTGATCTCATCAGCACCAGCATGGGCCAGCAGGTCGGTTACGAGCAAACCAATCGGGCCATCTCCCAAAACGAGCACACCACCGTGCACCAGACCGAGCCGGCGCAGCGCACGCACACTCACTGCCAGAGGCTCAATCAAGGCTGCTTCATCAAATGGGAATTCCGCGGGCAGGACCTGCACCTTCGCAGCCTCGGTGACCAAATACTGTCCATAACCACCTGAGTGCTCGAAACCCACCTCACCACCATCTGCAACCCACACATTCTCGGCTACACAGTGCTGGCCCGTCAGATGGGTGTCCACACCTGGCCCAACAGCATCGACTGTGCCAGACCACTCGTGACCCGGAATAGCCGGGTAACCCGTGCGTTGCCATCCTGCAATCATTAGCAGGTCTGTGGCGCATATACCGCACGCTCCGGTGCGGATGCGCACTTGGCCGGGCCCTGGTTGAGGCAGCGGCCGGTCCATCCATACCAGCGTATTCGGCGCGGTACTCACAATCGCTTTCATCATCGCAACATCACCCGTCACCGCATCAAATCGTACAATGGCGAATCAGTGAAGCACAGGATATGTGATTCCTCCATGAGGGCAAACGAGCACCTCGGCACGACCACCCGCACTACGTTTCGCTTCTGTGAGCGCGGCGGTGGCGCTGTCGATAAACTCGACGAACGGCAGGTTCGCCTTCACCTGCGCTGGGAGAGTCGGGGCATACATGAGCAGCCTGGCGCGCCGCATCGCCTGCAAAGCAAAGTAGAGGAAGAAGCGATCTTCCTCACCCATGCCCTGCAGTTTTATTTGCGGCACCAGCCGTAGCAGGAGTGGTGCAATCTCTTTCAGCACACGACGGCCCAAGGGAAGCTTGCGATTAGCCAACCCGAATACACCGACGCCTTCATTGGCCCGTACCAGGGTGATGTGAACACCGTCCTGACGCACGAGCCTGATGGTGTTGGCCAGCGCTTTGACACCCTGGCGCAAATCCTGGTTCATGGGGTTCGACGCAGCAATTACCACGTCCGCGGGTCTCTGAACCGGAACTCCGTACATCATCGCGCTAACGTGCACGCCTTCGCGATGTGCCTGTACAGGGTCACCCGTTACCACGCGGACAGGCTCCAACTGGCTATCCAGCACGACGTTGATGATGAAAACAACCGGTTTCAACAGTCTGGCTGCCTCTTCCAGGTCCAACCGCATCGGGTTCTGCTCAATCGACTGGCCCACCATATTAAACGTGGCCGGGGTGCAGTTGAGACTGTGGTTGTGCGCCACAGTTTGACGCCCAGCCAGACCGGGCACAAGATTCTTGCAGCCGCCGCCAAAGCTGGCAATGATATGCGGCTCAATACAACCCACCGATACGATCAAGTCAGCCTGGGCGACGGTGCGGTTCAGATAGACTGGCGTGCCACGCGAGGTGGTGCCCAGAAAGACCAGCCGCGAGCGATCGTCGCAATCGTGATTCTCCCAACGCAATCCGGCAAATGCCTGCTGGCCAGCACGCTGAGCGATCTCGGGCTCGGACATGGGGCGATGCAACCCGATAGCCGGGAGCAGGGTTATCTGTGAACGTTCCACGCCCAGCGCTTCCAGTTCCTGGAGCACTGCCGGCAGGACCTTCGCCACGGGCGTCGGACGGCTCCCGTCATCAATCACCAAAGCCACCTTTAGATCATGACGGGCGCGAACCAGGTCTCGAAGGCGTGGGCTGCCTATGGGGTTTGCCAGCGCTTGGCGCGTCGCCTCCAGAACATCGGGAATGGCACGGAGTGTCTGCGGTTTCAAGATGCCGGCGAGGTGCCACCCTGCGGGCAGGGTGAGTGTCAGTTCACCATCACCCCAGGGCAGAGAGAGTGTTGTTTGATCCATGTCGTTTGGCTTTCTGCCTGCGGCCTAGTGTAATCCCATTACCTTAAATATACGGGTTGCATGGCTCACCGGGTCTACGAAGCTAGAATTGGCACATGACACTGGACCTTGATACACTCCCACTGCTCGCTGACGCAGCCTCCCGCCTGGATTCTGGTTTTGCTGATTTGCCGGCCCTGAACGCGGAAGTAAGTGAAGCCGACATGCAGGCCATGAGAAGGGTCTTGATGGATGTGGCCGATCGTTTGAAGGATAACTATCCCTATCAACACCCCCTGTACGCCGGTCAGATGCTCAAGCCACCCCACCCGATCGCCCGATTAGCATACGCGTTATCGTTGTGGATCAATCCGAATAACCATGCACTGGATGGAGGTCGGGCCAGTTCGCAAATGGAAAAAGAGGCGGTCGCGTCCATCGCAGCCATGTTTGGATGGAACACTCACCTGGGACATCTGTGCGGGGGTGGGACGATGGCCAACCTGGAGGCATTGTGGGTATCAGGCCGGCTCAAGCCCGGCCAAACGATCCTCGCCTCAGAGCAGGCGCATTACACGCATGAGCGTATCTCGAGCGTGCTGGGGCTGCCGTTTGCGTCCGTGCCGTGCGATGCGCGTGGGCGTATGGACATGCATGCCCTGGCCGAAAAGCTAAGCCGCGGAGGTGTGGGCACCGTCGTCGCCACCCTCGGCACCACGGCTCTGGGCGCCATCGATCCACTTCCGGCGATCCTCGACCTGCAGCGCCAGTATGGCTTCCGTGTGCACGTCGATGCCGCTTACGGCGGGTACTATTCCCTGGTGAACAACCTGACATCCGAAACACGGATGGCGTTTGATGCGCTATCCAGTGCAGATTCCATTTCCATCGACCCTCATAAGCACGGCCTGCAGCCGTATGGCTGTGGGTGCATTCTTTTCAAGGACCCGCGCGTGGCCGGGCTCTATAAACACGACTCGCCTTACACTTACTTCAGCTCTGCCGACTTACATTTAGGCGAAATCAGCCTGGAATGCTCGAGGGCGGGTGCATCGGCGGTGGCACTGTGGGCTACCCAGCGCCTCTTGCCACTCACGCCAGGTGGAGCGTTTGCCACTGATCTAGGACGCTGCCGTCAGGCCGCATTGACGCTGTATGAGCATCTGCGAAATGATCCTCGCCTTTTAGCTGCGATGGAGCCTGAGCTGGACATCGTAGTATGGGCGCCAGGCGGTCACTCAGCCAGCGAAATATCGCACAGGTCACGCACCTTCTTCGAACGGGCTGCTGCTCATTCGCTGCACCTGGCTCTGGCTACGCTGCCGCGATCCATTCTTAGCCATTACTGGCCAAATGTGGAATGGGATCAGGATCAGGTTGCGTGCCTGCGCTCCTGCCTGATGAAGCCTGAGCACATCTACTGGGTGGATCGTATCTGGGCTGTGCTGGACGAAGTCGCTGGCACCATTGACAGCTAACGCAGCTTCATAGTTCCAACTGGGTTTCGTCCCGGGCTCATCGTCTCAGCCCGGGAATATCTGGCAGCCGTTCCTTATAACGCAGCCAGGTGGTAAAGAGGGACTCCTCTTCCGGGTGGCCCGTAACAGCATACATGAAGGGAAAGTCCGTAGGTGAAACGGGCAGGCGGGCTGCAACAGTCACACGCACAGGGCTGGCCCACTCGTCAAAGTGTAAAGGTCCCGAGCTGGTTTGCGTGAACGTATCTCTGGGCAGGATGTGAATGAACCCATCCGTCCATATTCCCGTGTGCAAGACTAGCGCATTAACGGAGAAGAAGTAGAAGCGTTTCACTTCCGCGGGTGAAGCCTCAACCACGAAGCAGCCATTGCGGATGCTACCCCGCAGCTTCGGGCGATCTAGCAGCGCGAAGAACAGGGGCCAGATATTGTCTCCGGTGGCAAATATCGCCTTCTTTGGCCGCCCATGCCAGTCCTCCTGGGATCTGGGTTCCAGGTTATCGACCTGCCGGGAATTTGAGCCATGCAGGAGAAACTTCCTGTGGTGCACCAAGTACCAAAGGAAATCAACCTTGGGATATATGGCAGGATCATTAATCTCGCGTGCAGGGGTTCGGTCGAATTCGGTCCGGACAATGTCGTCGAAGGCTGCCACCTGATCACCATTCAATTCGTATTGCGGCGCGCACAGAAACAACTGCTGCATGCAGCTCAACGCCATGTCAGCCCGGGTTTCGGAAATACCTTGCGGCGCAGGCGCGGTTTCATCCAGGAGCCAGTTCGCCAGGGCCGGCAGATTCTCAGCCGTCAATGAGAGGGTCATCTTCTTACCTGACCCCAGGCAGACATGACACCTGTGAACCTCCTGTAAACACACCAGCCATGTCTCATGCTCTGCAAGCCGTCACCGCTATGAAACTACTCTGCACCGGGTCGGGCACACCCAGCAGGGACGGGTAGAAGTGCACATCGCCGAAGTGGCACGACTCCAGTAGCGTCTGTAATTCCAATTCGGTATAGGCCTGATACGTGGAAGCATAGCGTTGCACCTGTGCCGTGGCAGCGTCCAGTATGAAGATACGTTTGGTTGCCGTATGGCCAACCGGGTCCCACGTGCGCTCCTCGAAGTAAACATGCGGCTGGTCGAGGAACAAACCACGCTGTTTTGTCACCCATTCAGCCGGTGCACGGCCGATGGCCTCCGTTGCCGCAAAAGTGCTGGGCTCGAGAAGCAGTGTCCCCCCCGGCGCCAGCGCAACAAAGGCCTTGTTCAGGATATGCTGCGCATCCGAAGGTCGGAATACATTGAATTCTCCATAAATGAGCATGACCAATCCAAAGCCCGATCCATAGACGGCCTGACGGATATCCTCACCTATAAATGTGCAAGGCAGATGGTCCTGCCCTGCCAGCTCCCGGGCGTAACGAACCGATGCAGGCGAGAAATCTATGCCGGTGCAGTGGTGACCCAGCCGTGCCAGGCGCGTGGCATAGAGGCCGGGTCCGCAACCCAGGTCCAGAATAGGCGCAGGACGCCTTCCCAGTACCGTTCCGTGAATCCACGCCACCTGTCGATCGATCTTCTCAAAGCGCCGGCTGGCTGCGTCGTGCTGCTGACTCAGGTGTTCGAGCAGCATGCGTTCGCTAAAAGCAGGATCGTTCCAGGGTATGTTGTCGCCTTCAGCCCACGGCTCAGGGATAGGCGATCGGTTGATAAATCCAAGCAGGTCCATATCGTTTCACTCCAAAGGGCACTTCTGACGGATCGGCCCTGATGCGAACGATGCGCTCAATAGATGGCTTCAATCAGGACGCAATGTTGGGGGCAAAGTCGGCGCGCATCGACTCCGGAAAGCGCGCGGGCTGCCCTGTCGACAGATTCATCCACACCCCCAGCGTATGGACCCGTGCCATGAGAACGCCATCCTGCACGCGAGTAATGGTGTAGTGCCGCATCGCACTGACGCGCCGTACGTCCGATGCCCATGTAGCAACCTCCAGTTCGTCGTCCATCGCTGCCGGAACCAGATACTCCACTTGATTGCGGCGTGCCACGATGGCGTAACCCTCGTTGATCATGCGTGCCATTGACCAGCCGAAACGGGCGACGGCATTGATGCCACAGTCTTCGGCATACGTAAGGTACACCGGGTTGTTCACGTATCCGGCCGCGTCAATCTCATTCCAGGCCACATGCCGGCGCATGGTGTATACACCCTGCGGAGGTGGGGGTGCCGGGGCGATGCGCTCTCGAGCCAGGGGATGCGCAGGAGCTCCTTCGGGGAGGAATACCCGTACTGCTTCAGGAGGGATCGGTGCCGGGCGCCCGCTGTGACGATCGATGAATGCCCATTCGGTGTAGGCACGCGCCACAGGTTCAGTGCAGGATGAGTCGCCTACCGTCAAGCGATACAGCTCATACTCACGTCGTGAGGTGACACGTCGGAAATCTGCCACCCAGGTGCGAACCATGACGGAATCGCCATAACGCAGTGGTGAGAGATACTCAATTTCCGTCTGCCGTGTCAACCAGAGACGATCCAGCCGGGAGTAAGCGTCCATGCCGAAACCGGCGGCGGCTGAGGCATCGAACGCCGCTTCCTGCATATAACGCAGATAGTGCGTGTTGTTTACATGCCCCAATGCATCGCACTCGCCATATCGCACGCGGAAAGTTCGCTCATGAATGAGAGGCATAGGTGCTGGGTGACTTCATCCGTCGGAGAGAATGCGCGCCAGCGTCTCAGGATCGATCGTGCGTATGCGCTGAATAGCGGCGCGCTGATGTAACATGCGCGGGATGCCCAGCATCCCGGCCAACTGACCCTTCAGACGGAGCCGTGCGGCCCGTCCACGCCAGGCGCGCAAAGCACTGAGGGTGATTCCCAATTGTGATCGCAGAATAGCCCCACCATGTGCACGCCAGACCTCATCCGGCACGTCCTTGACCAAAAGCCAGATGAAGTTCCGCCCGTCGTAATAACTATTCAGCTCGCCTCCCCCGGTGGCGCTGAGTTTATGATAGACGATGGCGTCGCGGGCGAAGGCGCATGAATAACCGGCCAATTGTGCCCGCCACGACAGATCAACGTCTTCGCACGAGAACTCGAACGTCTCATCCAGCAGACCGATCTGCTCAAGCATGGAACGCCGGTAGACGGATGCCGCACCACAGGCACCAAAGACGAAGTCGGTATCGTATTGGCCGGTATCAGTCTGCCATACACCACGGTTGCCGGGGACGCCGCGAACACTATAGAAGTCGCCAGCAGAGTGCAACCGGTCACGCTGGTCAAACAGGCGCAACTTGCTGGCCACGAAGCCCGCCTCAGGATGAGCGCGGAACGTAGCCGCCACCTTCGCCAACCACTGCTCGTCGGCCTCGGTGTCGTTGTTCAACAAGGCGACGAATTCACCACTCGAGGCGCGGATGCCTGCGTTGCAGGCCCCTGCGAAGCGGCGGTTCTCGGGCAGGCGTATCAGGTGCACTTCGGGATAATCGCGGTGCACCAGGTGGGACGTTCCATCGGTTGAGGCATTGTCGACCAGGATCACCTCAAACGGCGTAAGCACCTGCCGGCGCAACGCATTCAGGCATACAGGCAGGTGGCGCAGGCCATTCCAGGTGGGAATCACGACGGAGATGAGGGCTGTTTCGAGGCCGCACGCGGAGGTGCCGGATACAGAGTGAATGGCAGCGAATACGGCGCTCACAGGCGGTCATTATAATTCGTGCACTGATAGAGACAAGGTAGGCATCAATTAAAGTGCACCGGAACCTCGCGACCATGATGGTGTTTTAGGAATGGAACTAACCGAGCGCGAACGCGGTAATGAGGAATCGCCCGACGCCCAACCTGCAGCCAGCAGCGAGGATATGGGCATCCAATCGGCTTCCAGCCCCACAACGGGAAAAGCGGAAGACGATCAGAGCCTGGCACACCTTGCCAGGCATGACGTGGGCGCATTTGGTGAGTTGTATGAACGGCATGTGACGTCCATCTATCGTTACGTGTATTACCGCGTGGGTAACGCGGAAGACGCAGAAGATTTAACGGCGCGCGTGTTCATGCGCGCGCTGAAGCACGTTAACACATACAACGATCGCGGAGTGCCGTTTACAGCCTGGCTCTACCGCATCGCACACAACGTCGTAGCGAACTACTATCGAGACAACAGCCGACATCCCAGCGTGTCACTGGATGAGGTGGAGCTGCACGGAGCACATCATGACGATGCCGACCTGAAGATCGACAGCGCACAGGAACGTGAGCGTTTGTTGCGGGCGGTGCGCCAGTTACCAGAGGATCGACAGCAGTTGGTGATCCTGAAGTTCGTCGAGCAGTTACAGAATGCTGAGATAGGTCAGATCATGAACCGCAGCGAGGGCGCCATCAAGTCACTCTATCACCGCACCCTGATGCAGTTGCGTGAAGTTCTGGATAAAGGCGAATGAAATCGAAATTGACGAGCGAGGATATGGCGTGGCTCGAACAGCGCCTCAGCATGGCGATGGCCCCTGTACAGCCACGCGCCGAGTTCGTCCACGACGCCAAGCAAGCTCTGTTAACCCTGGCTCCAGATGAGGAAGAAGCAGGAGGGCCAGGATGGCTGCCGGTGATCTCGGCGGGTCTGGCGGGATTCGCCTTTGCTCTCCTCGTCATCACCATTTTGCGCCGCCATCTGGCGGCCCAGTCGGCTATCGATCGGGGTTGAGATTCCGGGAAGTGGCCCGATCCGCCTGGTTCCCTGGCGCCACGAATTACGACCTGGAGAGCCGGTGCCTGGCACTATCGGCAATGGTGCGCACCTGAGCTGCTGCCGCGTTGGCGGTGATGAATGGAGCCGCAACTTTATCACTCACCTGGTGCGTGGTATAGGCGACCTGATCAGTGAAGCCCTGAGCCTTCAGCAGCCCGCGCTTGATCAGCCCACGCAGTTTCACCATCGCGAAAACCAGACCTGCACAGATGGCCAGGATAAACAGTCCAACTGTTAATACCTGGAGTATGAGAAAAATCAGGGCAATACTCGCCGCCGTACTCATGAATCACCCCCACTGGTCAGTTCGTACAGCTCGATTAAAACTCCAAATGCGCTTCTGGGATGGATGAAGGCATACAGGGTACCATCGTGCTTTCGCACGGGTTCTGGATTGATCAGTTCCACCCCATGGTCTTTCAAGCGCACCAGCGTCCCGGCGATGTCACACACCTGGAGGCATACATGGTGCATGCCATTACCATGTTTGGCCAGCCAGCGGGCCACTCCGGTGTCGTCGCGCGTAGACTGCATCAGTTCGATCTCACCATTACTGAGCGGCAGGAAAGCCACGCGAACCGACTCCGTGGGCACGTCTTCGACATGCTCCACCGTCAGTCCCAGCGCATCGCTATAGAAAGCCAGTGCTTCGTCCAGGTCCGTGACGGCCACCGCCAGGTGGTTCATTCGAACGGACCCGCCGCGGGATTCCGGATGCGGCGTGCTCACCTCGGGGGCCCCATCAGTTCCAGTCACCATATAATTGATCCAACTCCTGCAGCCAACACGGCTCTCAATCCACGGCTTCCGCGTGGATGCTCTCACCGCTCTTGATCAAGTCGCCACTAAAGTCCAGATCGGTCAAGTCGCTACCAATAATGACGTTACGCCCCACCTTTAGGCCAGGCGGGATGAGTGTATTCTTGCCCACCACGTTGATACCGGTGGTGTACCGGAGCACCTGGTTCTCGGTATAGTCGGTTCCGTAACCGATGTGCGCGCCGGCCCCTGCCACGACACGCTTGTCCAGAATGCTGTGATCGACCACGGCACCGGGTTCGATTACGGCATCGGTGAGGATGATGGAATAGCGTACCACAGCCCCGCGCGCCACCCGCACCCCAGGCGAAAGCACGGAGTATTCCACCGATCCCTCGATGACACATCCATCGGTAATGAGACTGTGGTTCACCGTTGCACCGGTACGGATGTTCACGGGAGGGCGCTCCTCGCTAAGGGTGTGGATAATCCATTCGCGATCCAACAGGTCGAGTGGTGGGTTTTCAGACAGCAGATCCATGTGCGCTTCCCAGTAGGCCTGTACCGTTCCGACATCCACCCAGTACCCTCCATAGGGGAAGGCAAACACCCGGTGGTTGCCGGTGACCATCCTGGGGAAAATATCTTTGCCAAAATCGTGCGTAGACTGCTCATTCCTGGCATCTTCGGTCAACACGCGTACGAGCGTATCGTAGTTAAAGACGTAGATGCCCATGGAAGCCAGCAAGCCCTTGGGTTCCTTCGGTTTCTCCTCGAAGCTGATGACACGCAAATTGCTATCCGTCTGCAGGATACCGAAGCGACCGGCTTCCTCAGGTGTCACTTGCAGGGTGGCGACCGTGACATCGGCTTGCCTGTCCTGGTGGAAACTGGTCAAGATGCCGTAATCCATCTTGTAAACGTGATCGCCCGAGAGGATCAGCACATAATCGGCATGGACTTTACGTACCTCGTCGAGGTTCTGATATACCGCGTCAGCGTTGCCGGCATACCAGTCTGAATCGCGCCGGCCTTGATAAGGCTGCAGGATCTGCAAACCGCCATACATCCGGTCCAGGTCCCACGGCGCCCCCGCGCGAATATGGTCCATCAGCGAGCGCGGGCGATATTGGGTCAGGACGCCTACGTCCGTGACGTTGCTGTTAATGCAATTGGAAAGAGGGAAGTCGATGATGCGGTACTTACCTGCAAACGGGACGGCCGGCTTGGCTCGCTTGTCAGCCAGCACACTGAGGCGACTACCACGACCACCAGCCAGAATCATTGCATACGTATGCATATTTGTTGACCCTCATAGCAATTGTAGCCATTCCGTACCATGACGAAAACATGTCAGACTTCCGAAACCCGGTGAGCGGTGAACTACCCACCACGCCGAACCAGGGCAGGCGGCGAACCCTTACGCTTGCTGCTCTAGCCACTCAGTCACCGCCCGTCCGATGCCAGACAGCGGTCCACGTCTGGTGGTCGGGCCAGGCAGGGCATTTATAAACGCCACGCCATAATTCTTGCTGATAAGGCGGCGGTCCAGCACAACCACCACACCACGATCTGTCTTCGATCGGATGAGCCTTCCAAAACCCTGGCGGAAGCGCAGCACGGCTTCGGGCACGGAATACTCGTTGAAGGGATCATCATAGGTCTCAGCGCGGGCCGAGAAGATCGGGTCGGTCGGCACGTCGAAGGGCAGCTTGCAGATGGCCAGGGCGCTGAGTTTCTCGCCCTGTACATCGACACCCTCCCAGAAACTACGTGTGCCGAAGAGCACACCCCGCTCGGCCGCGCGGAACTGTTCCAGCATGATGCGTCGCGATGTCCCGTCGCCCTGCTCATAGACGACGATCCCATCGCGCAGTAATTGCGGCGCAATGGCTCGCGCCGTAACATGCAACTGGTTGTAGCTGGTAAAAAGTGCCATGCCGCGACCGCGCGAGGCGCGGAACAGATCGAGTAACGCACGCTCCACATTTTGCTGGTAGGTGGGCTGATTGGGCTCGGGCATGTCACTGACCAAGTAAAGCAGCGTTGATGACTGGAAGTCAAATGGCGAGTCCACTGCCAGCGTAAGTGGATCCTGCGCGTCCAGACGCTCCTGGATGTGATCAAAGGTTGGCTGCCTCCCGGTGGCTGGCGTGGCGGTGCGGATGGTGGCCGAGGTCAGCACGACTGACTTCTTGGCCTCCCAGATAAACTTGCGCATGAGCGGGCCCACATGCAGAGGGGCGGCATTGAGCGTGACGCGCGTGCCAGTTGGCTTTCGGCCGTATCCGCCGCTCGAACGTTCCGTCTGCCCTGACATCTCCACCCAGTAGATGCTCTGCTCAGCAGGCTGGCTGATGATGGCATTCATCTGCTCGATGGCTTCGTCCATGAAGCGCTTGGCTCCCAGGGCGCGCGCTGTCAGCGTTTCCAGCATCTGGCCTGGATCCTTACCCCCGCTCATGGCGCCATCACTCACTTCGTTCAAGGCTCGAGAGAGGCTGTCCAGGCTGCGGGCCAAGGAGGACATCTCCGCCCGCAGCGCCTCGAATGCTGACTCCACACGCGTCCAGCCCGACTCGTTACGCAGGGAGCGTGTGATGCGGATGCGCTGTGAATATTCTGCGGCTTCTCCACCACTGCGTTCAAACAGGAAAGCCAGCAGGCCATCGTAAAAGTCATCTAACTGGTTGGCCATGCGGGTGAGTGCATTAGCCGCCTGGTCACAGATATTCTCCAGCGCACCGCTCTGACTTACCGGCAGCCACTGCCGAGCATGGGCCGTGACCTCGGCCAGCAGACCGGTCGCGCGGCGGCCGCTGGTAGAGAGCAAGTCACCCAGTTGGTGCAACAACTCTTCACGATCGATGCGGTAGGCCAGCGAGTCGGTGGCCGCGGCTTCCAGGTGGTGCGCCTCATCCACCACCAGGTAATGGTATTCGGGCAGCGCCCGGTTCTCGACAGCGATGTCGGCTAATAACAACGCATGGTTAACGATCACCACATGAGCACTTTCGGCCATCCGGCGTGCCTGATTCAGATAGCAGTCGGTGGCACTGCAGGTGCTCGTGTTACACGCCGGATTCTGGGCCGAGAGGCGCACGAACGCAGCGCGTTCACCTGGCGAAGGGGTGAACAGCTCGTCTCCATCTCCGGTGAGTGTATTCGGCAGCCAAATAAGGATCTTGGTGAGCAGGCGGGCTTCTTCCTGGGACTTGGGACCGCTGCGGCGCAGTTCGTTCAGGCGTAGCGGGCAAAGGTACCGGCTCTTGCCCTTCATGACAGCTGCGCGCGCCTCCACACCCAGCGCGGCATTGACAGCCGGTACATCTTTCTCGGCCAGTTGCTCCTGCAGGTTGATGGTGTTGGTGCTGACCACGACACGCTCGCTGTTTTGCATCGCCCACTGGATGGAGGGAATCAGATAGGCAAGCGATTTACCGATCCCGGTACCCGCCTCAACCAGGGCATGGCTGCCCTCGTTGAAGGCCGTAGCGACGGTTCGCATCATCTCCACCTGTTGGGGGCGCACTTCGTAACCATCAAAATGCTGTGAGAACAAGCCACCCTCTTCCAACGTCTGCGCCACCTGGTCCACATTCAAGGGCGTGAGGCTATCCACCGGTTTGAGGGGCTTCGCGTCCATGCGTGCCTTCATTGCAGCCTGGCGCGTGAGGACACTCTGACCTGTCTTGGTGCGTTTCAGTTTTGCAGCCAAAGTGGTGTTAAACACTCCATGCGCCTGTTCCTCCAGCGCATCTTGCCAGAAGTCAGCCAGGGGCCAACCACTATGCCGGGCATGTGTGGCGATCTCTTCCAGGACATCGGCAGGTAAATCCGTGGCACGTTCGAATATTTTCAGATAGAGCTGCTGGGCGGTGAGTGCATCATTCAGTGCACGATGCGCATTGTTCAGTTCGATGCCCAGCTCTTTGGCCAGCGCACCCAGGGAATATCGCCCGGCGTGGGGGATAAGAATAGCGGCCAGTTCAAACGTATCGATGGGCGGGTTCGCCACGAGGACGTGCTCACGACGGATGAAAGCCAGGTCAAACTGAATATTATGGCCTACGATGGGTGAATTACCCGCCAAACGCTGCAACTGCCGTAAACCATCCCATAAAGGGATGCCGTCCTGACGTACCATTTCGTTGGTAATGCCAGTGAGATCGGTGATCTTGGGAGGAATCTCGCGCGGCGGCTTGATGAGGCTGCTCCATTGCTCGAGTATTTCTTCTCCGCGGAAGCGGACAATGCCTATCTCAATAATATCGTCGCGTTCGGCGTCAAGTCCGGTGGTTTCCAGATCGAGGGACACTAGTGTACGCATTGATGAGAGCGATTCTACAACGATCACTGCATATAAGGCTTTGTTAACACCCGGCTGATATAATCACCTCAGCATACAACCGTAACTTATGGTAATGGGGCAGGTGAAGCACCTGCCTCTCTTTTCTTATCCTTAGTAGTGAGACATGTTCAAGAACTTTGTGACAAAGATCGTCGGCAGCGACGGCGAGAAGGCCCTGGCTCGTCTCGCTCCTGTGGTCGACCGGTGCAACGCACTGGAACCAGAAATGATGAAGTTGACAGACGATGAGTTACGTGCCAAGACCGATGAGTTTCGTCATCGGCTGGATGAAGGCGAGGATCTTGACGATCTGATGCCGGAAGCTTTCGCCGCAGTGCGTGAGGCAGCGCGCCGCACCATAGGTTTGCGGCACTTCGATGTGCAACTGGTCGGTGGGGCGCTGCTGCATCAGGGCAAGATCGCCGAAATGCGCACCGGCGAAGGCAAAACGCTGGTAGCCACCTGTCCCATGTACCTGAATGCACTGAGCGGCCTGGGCGCACACCTGGTGACGCAAAATGATTACCTGGCCAAACGTGACGCACAGTGGATGGGCGCGGTATACCATGCACTAGGCATGACCGTTGGCATCATTCAATCGGCGGGAGAAGGGCGCCCGGACGATGCTTCCTACGTATATGACCCTACTTATCCCAGCAAAGACGATCGTTTTCTCAATCTGCGTCCAGTAAAGCGCGCAGATACTTATCATTGCGACATTACGTACGGCACCAACAACGAATATGGCTTCGACTACCTGCGTGACAACATGAACACAGACCTGCAGGACTGTGTCCAGCGTGTAGACGAAGACGGGCAGCCGTTGCTGTCCTTTGCCGTCATCGATGAAGTGGATAACCTGCTGATTGACGAAGCTCGCACCCCGCTCATCATCAGTGGTCCTGCCGACGAGCCCTCCCCGCTCTATCGGCGCTTTGCCGAGCTGGTACGCCGGCTGGACCCAAGCAAGAAGAATGATCCGAAGGAACCCGACGGAGATTACATAATCGAAGCCAAGAGTAAAAATGTTACTCTGACTGAAGATGGGATAGCCAAGATCGAGAAATTGCTCGGTATAGAGAACCTGTATTCGCCCGAGCATGCTGACATGACACCCTATCTGGATAACGCCCTGCGCGCCTGGGCTGTATATGAGCGTGACCGCGATTACGTGGTGAGCGATAAGCACGAGATCATCATCGTGGACGAGTTCACCGGACGCCTGATGTATGGCCGGCGCTTCAGCGAGGGCCTGCATCAGGCTATCGAGGCCAAGGAAGGCGTAAAGGTGCAACGCGAGTCCTTCACCTACGCCACCATTACCTTTCAGAACTTCTTCCGGATGTACGACAAACTCTCCGGCATGACGGGTACGGCACTCACCGAAGCCGAGGAGTTTTACAAGATTTACGTTCTTGAGGTGGTGCCGCTGCCAACGAACATCGAATATCAGGCCATGCAAAGGAAACTGCAGGAACAGCGTGGCAAATTCGTAGACGGTACGCCGGTTACCACTTATATGGATCCCAGGACGCAGCGCGTATATTACCGTCGCCTGGATTACCCGGATCTGGTGTTCAAGACGAGAGACGCCAAGTTCAAAGCCGTGGTAAACGAAATAATCAACGCGCATAATGCCGGCCGGCCTGTTCTGGTGGGCACGATTGCGATCGAGACGAGCGAGTTGCTTAGCCAGATGCTGCACCGCAAAGGCGTACCGCACCAGGTGCTGAACGCCAAACAGCACGAGCGCGAAGCAGTGGTAATTGCCCAGGCTGGCCAACCAGGTCAGGTGACCATTGCCACCAACATGGCCGGCCGAGGCGTGGACATCGTGCTGGGCGGAAACCCCGAAGGCATTGCCCGCGAACGCTTCCGCAAAGCCGATCGGGACCTGACTGAGGTGCCGCACGAGGAGTGGCTGGCCGAATTGGCCAAGGCCGAGGCTGAGATGGCCGAGGCGAAGAAACAGGTACTATCTCTGGGCGGCCTGCATGTAATCGGCACCGAGCGGCATGAGGCGCGCCGAATCGACAACCAGTTGCGCGGGCGTTGTGCCCGTCAGGGCGACCCTGGCTCTACGCGTTTTTATGTCTCACTGGAAGACGAGCTGATGCAGCGCTTCGGCGGCGAGCGTGTAAAGGATATGATGACGCGCTTGAAGCTTGAGGATGATGTTCCTCTGGAGTACGGCATCTTAAGCAAGTCAATAGAGCAGGCGCAGGAGAAGGTGGAAGGGTATAACTTCGACCTGCGCAAGCACGTCATCCAGTATGACGATGTCATCAATAAGCAGCGCGAGGTGATCTACGCCCAACGCCGAACGATTCTGGAGAAGGATGACCTGCGTGACGTAGTTATGGAGATGGTCAATCAGCAGATCGAGTCATTGGTGGATGAGCACACACAAGGTGAAGCAACCGAAGACTGGGATCTGCAAGGTCTGGTGAATGAGGTGCGCGTCATCGTGCCGTTACCAAAGGACTTCGACGCAACACATTGGGAAAGGGGTGTACGCGAAGAAATCACGAAGGAGCTACAGGCACTGGCCACCAAGCGCTACGAAGCTGGGCTGGACGAATTTGCGCGTATCGTACAAACACAACTCATGCTGGCTAACGTCACGCTGGAAACCATGAAAAACAGCCGCGACACACTCCTGCGCTGCGTCTATACCAACGCGATGAAGCACCTGGGTGACGCACTGACACCTGATCTGGAGGCGCTGACGTTGAATAATATCCCGGCTGACTATCGCGAAGCTGTCAATAAGGCTTTCGTCGATGGCGTACGTCTATTCCGGGATCGCACCATCATGATTCAGACAGTAGACCAGTTATGGGTACGTCACCTGACCGATCTAGATGACTTGCGCGAGGGTATTGGCTTGCGCGCTTATGCTCAGCAAGATCCGCTGGTGGCCTACCGTACCGAGGCCAGCAATTCCTACACGGAACTGCTCGACTCGATCCGCGAGCAGGTGGCACAGCACATTTTCAATGTGCAATTCAGCTCGAACCCACAGCCAGGCCAGCGCCCGCAGCGCCAGCAGCAAGCGCCATTACCGCGTGCGCCTGCCAGGTCTGCGCCGGTGCGCGCGACAGGCGGGTCGGAAGCAGCGCGACCCGCGCCGGTAAAGGTAGCGACCAAGGTCCGCGTCGGTCGCAACGACGTGTGCCCCTTCTGCAATAGCGGCAAGAAAGTCAAGCACTGTGACTGCGAAGGCGCCCGCCGGTTCCGTGGCGAGCTGTAACCCAAAAGCTGTACCAAAGACCGGGGACGGGGGTGAGCCGGATAATCCGCCCACATGCCTCCCGGCTGTGAGAAGCCAGTTGAAAGGTAGAGTGACCATGGCTGATCAAGATAAGACAGCACCCGTTATCGATACAGAGCCTCGCATAGACCTGCTTAGCGACGGTATGAGCTATTGGGATGGTGGGGGCGCCTTCGGACTGGTTCCGCGGGCCCGCTGGAGCAAGATACTTGCACCAGACGATATGAACCGCGTGCCCCAGGACTTGCGTTGCGTCCTCATCCGCGCTGATGGTCACAACATCCTGGTGGATTGCGGTGTGGGAACCAAACCCAACGACGTGCTGGCTACGCAGTACGAGGTGCGCCGCCCCAATGGCACCTTGCTGGACGATCTGGCTCGTCACGGCCTGCATCCGGCTGATATTGATACCGTGATCTTCACCCATCTACATGGCGACCACTCCGGCTGGGCTACTGAGTGTATAGAAGGCAGCAAGCAGTGTCACTACCGTCCCACCTTCGCCAACGCGCATTACTATGTGCAGGCTCGAGAGTATGACGACGCCACACACACCAATGAACGCACACGTAACACGTATTTCGCCGAGAATTTCGTCCCATTACAGGAAGCCCGATTGCTGACTTTACTGGATGGTCCTGCTGATATAACTCCATCCGTTCGGGCAGTTCCCACCCCTGGGCATACAGCCGGGCACCAGTCGGTCATTGTGCTCCGGAGTAGTGGAGACACAAATCAGGATAGCCAGGGTGATCGAGAGTTAACTCCCCTTCTGCCACTCACCCCCGCACTGGGTCCTGTCTTCATCCTGGGGGACATGGCTACGTACATGATCCAATTCGCCCGCCTGGCATGGGTCACAGCGTATGACGTACTGCCTGTGCAAACCATCGAAACTAAGCGATACTGGCAACAATGGGCGCTAGAGCGACATGCAGTACTCGTTTCGCCACATGACACCCTCATTCCCTCCGGTGAGCTCGTCAAGGATGACAGAGGCTTCATGCAAGTGGTCCGGAAAACGGTTGGAACCGCGTAAGTGGTGACGGACGCCCTTCACTGTAATATGGTCAAGAAAACCGCAGCTCGCTTCACCCTGCCCACACCACTCGATCTCCTTGCCCGCCGTGCGCTCTGGGTATTAGTCGTCTGCGCACTTGTTGCTTCGTGCTCGCAGGCTCCGTCGGGAGCACGCGGTCAGGTGCTGGTCGCCTGGCACACCTTGAGCGGCCTAAAGGAACAGGCTCTGTTGAATCTGGTTGACGAGTGGAATCGCACCAACCCTTACAACATCACGGTAGTGCCGGAACGACACGACCCCACCACCCTGAACAGCAGCGTGCAACAGGGTATCGCTCAGCGAGCCCTCCCAGCCTTGATGTTGGTTTCTACCGTGCAGGCAGCTTCCTACTATCGCCAGGGTATCCTTACGCCACTGGACCGTTTTATCACCGATTCGTCCGGCGGGAACTACCCTGGGAGTGGCTGGGATGCGAGCGACCGCGCTGACCTCTATCCATTCATCCTGACGGCAGGCGTCACCTCGAATGGTGAGACGGTGGGCATCCCCTTTGGGGGCATCGTTCGATTGGTCTACTACAACCGCGATTGGCTAAAGCCCATCGGGCTGGATAATTCACCTGCCACATGGGACCAGTTCAATACAGCCTGTGGCTCGGCGACGGATCGGACCAAAGGTACTCTATGCTTTGGCGTCGACCCCAGTGCGACCACTTTCGAACAGTGGCTGCTGGCCTTTGGAGGTCAGGTTACAACGGATAATCTGAACGTGCTACAAATCGCCACACCCGCTGCGCTGGATGCAATGAACCACCTGTCGGACTACGTGCGATCGAATCAGGCTTACCGGGTTACCACATCATCACAGAGTCGTGATGACTTCGCTTCATCGCGCGTTCTGTTCATGTTCGGCTGGAGTGACCAGTTGGGCGCCGTCAGTGCAGACATCAAGCAACGCGGCGACTTCGATTGGGGCGTCGGGCTGCTTCCCGCGATTGAGGGCCGTCCACAGACAACCAACCTGCGCGCACCACTCTGGGTAATCGCGCGGACACCGGGTGTGCAGAACCTGGATCGCGAGCAGGCTGCCTGGCTCTTCCTGCACTGGTTGCTGGATAAATCGCAAACCGCTCAATGGGCCGCGCAGACAGGTGAATTACCCGCGCGTGCATCCGCACTGCAAGAACTTCTAGCCATGAACGGCAGCACGGCCGGCACCATATTGACGCCCAACGAGACAACCGTGTTGAAAACCGTCGCCCCACTGGCGCGTCCGGAACCGCTTGTGAGTGGGTGGGCTTGCGTTCAGAACACATTGTCAGACGCTATGCGTCTGGTGTTCGATGGCCAGCCCGTCACGGACACGCTGCAACTGGCACAGGCTAAAGCGCAGGCCCAATTGAACACAGATTGCTCGCCTCAATAACAGGATGTCCGTTCCGGCCAGAACACTTCACAGGTCGCGGTGGTGCATTATGGCACCCAGGCCGGAATGGTAGCGTTCACGGCCAGTCTGCTTAACTGTCCATCGTCTGAGCGAATGAGCCAGACCTCCGGTTGGGAGTCAGGTTCTTGCACTCTGTTCCGTACTGCGACAATCCATTGACCATCTGGGCTGAACGCCAGACCCCCATAGCTATTGAGACCAGGCTGGGTGAGGGCATGCACTTGCGTGCCATACCATGTGCCCACCCACACCTGGGGTCCAAACAGACCCCCCCCCGAGGAACTCGCTGCACCAGCGGGTTGGCGGGTGAAAGCAATTCGTTCTCCTGTTGGCGACCATGCTACCGACACATCATTGCCATTGCTCGTTGTGATCGGCATGACCGGAGTGATCACGTTGGTGACCAGGTTTGCACGTAGAAGCTGCGTGAGCTGGCCCATATCGCTTGCCTCCAGGTCCGGGTATATCACCTGATTGCTGTCTGGCGACCAGGCGCCCGGATCGCCCACGACGCTTGCAAATTGCACTCGCTCCTGACTAACCACATCGTACACGGTGATCATCCCGGCAGACGGGTCATAAAACATAAGCCGGTCGCCCACTGGCGCGAAGCGGGGAATGCTACCCAGTTGTTGAGGATTGTTCATCAAGGGCGCTGCGGTACGGTCAGCCATGTCGTATAACCAGATGTGCGCCGGTCCCGGCACGCTGCCCAGGACTCCCTGTTGCATGGTGCTACGTTCGAACGCAATGCGCTTACCATCCGCCGACCAGGTGGGCGACTGGCACATCTGATGATCGCAAGCGATCAGTTGCCTCCGTCCGTTGCCATCGGTGTTGATCACCCACAGGTCGCGTCCACCGCTGATGTTATTGACACTATAAACAATGCGGCTTCCGCTGGCGCTGACGGAATAGTCATACACGCCCAGTGGCTCCCGGGTCAGACGCAAAGGGGTGCTGCCCGTCGCAAGCTCACGGATGTATAGATCACCGCTGCCGTTAGCCGGAGACAGGTAAATGACACGCAGCGGACTGGTCTGGAATGACAGCGAGAACGAGTTAAGCATTGCACGCCGGCTCAGGCTCTGCGCCCCCGCGCTGATCGTAAAGGTGTAGGGGATATTAGGCTGTAAAGGCTGCGCGGGGACGAATTTCGCTGTCACACCACTCCACTGCAGAGTACCCGAAAGAGGCGGCGTGATCGAAAGGTGTTCGGATATGGCTGCTGGAGACATAGGTTCGCCGAAAGTAAAAATGATCTGCGTGCGAACAGACACGTCACGCGCGTGGTCGGCCGGTGACGTGTGTATAACCTGCACGCCAGCCTGGTTACCCGTGACTACAACTGCAGTGATAATGACTGCCAGTGCGGTTGCAAATAAGAGTGCTGCTCTATCCAAACGGTCAAAGCGCATCAGAACTTAAGAACCGCCTGTAGGTAAGGATTGCCTGCCGGCAGTTTTGTCGCAATAAGGTTCACATTGGAGCATTACCTTTATGTCCAGTCCGGTAAAGCAATCTTCGATGAACGACACTTCCACTCGTCAGCTGCTCTATGCGACATACCGCCAGCAGGATCGTATTATCGTTCCAGGGAAGCGATCAGCCTGGCAGGCAACCGTCACGTTGTGATATTGGAATGGCAGGCACTATGATCGTTAATTCAGCGACAGGGTGGCGGTCAGACCAATGTGGTCGGAGGGGTACAGCGTGTCATCGTGCGGTGCAGGCTGGTTCAGCACCGGCATGCACTCCATTACGTTGACGCGCGAGCTGACGAAAATGTAGTCAATCGTGCCGCGCCAGGGCAGGAAGGAGCCTGTCGTAAGGCAATTACCGAGGCGGCTGAAAACATTCCGCACGCTACTAAACGAGTATTTGAGCGGTGTTGGGCAGGTGTATTCCGGCTCGCGGCCATGACGGGCCGTGTGCGCTGAGGTGAATTGCTGCTGCATTAAATGAATGGAACGCGAGGCAGGCGTGTCATTAAAGTCACCACATACTATAGTCGGTATCCCGTGCTGGGTACTTCCCAGCCAGTTCAGAAAGTGCTCCACCTGGCGAACCCGCTCCACATGATCGACCACATGGAAGAAGAAGTGACCGTTGGCCAAAATAACGGACTGCCCATCGATTTTTACCTGTACGAGCTGTGCCACCCGGCCCTGCGAAAACAGGTCCAGTGTTCGGCAACGCTGCACGGGCAAACGGCTCAGTATGGCGATGCCCTCTCGGCCTTGTAAAGGTCCAGTCTTGGACGAAACATGCACCGTGTACAAACCGCAGCCTGCCAGTTTCAGTTGTTCGGCCAGCCAGGCCGCATTATTGTCGGGCAGCGATACTTCCTGCAGGGCGATCAGGTCAGGACACAGTTGCGCCAATTCGGTGGTGATTAAAATGCGCCGCTCATCCCAGCGTGAGGGTTTATTGAGCAGGTTAAACGTAACAATTCTGAACTGCGGCATACGTAATGAATTCTCCGGGTTGGTACATACCCCCTTATATTTTAATACGCCAGTGTGATTCCTCCTTACTTGTTAAGGAGCTTTGACAGCAGCGTAACGAGCAGCGTGAGCACGATGCTGACCAGAATCATCGTCGTAAGGGGAAAATAGAGGCGGAAGTTATCGCGTTTGACGACAATATCGCCGGGCAGGTGCCCCAGGAATGGCAGGAAGTGCGATCCAAATTGCCATACCAGGCCCAGAGCTATCAATCCCACGCCGCCGATGATCAGGAGCTTCGTGATCGGACTCCATTGCATACCACTCACCCCCGTTATTATCTCCTATCCGCTGGCAGTAGAGCAGCCGGGAAAAGCGGCCCGTAGGCCACTCTATGACCGCCGCCATATCGTGTATTGTTAACATGGCGGGCAGAGTCATCCAGGGCGACCTGGACACCCAACCCGCACATTACGCCCAGCGTCTGGGCAATGAGATGTACTACCGGTGGAAAATGGCTAATCTCCAGCACTGGTTCACGCCTCTGCGCAGGCGCCTGTTGCGCTTCGCCTATAGTCAGCTATACACCACGTACGCCTTCGCCTACGATACAGTAGCCGCTGCCGTTTCGTTTGGGGAATGGCAAGCCTGGGGTAACCTGGCCATGCAGTTTATTGGAGGACCCACTTCACCCGTCAGCGAGGCCCGTGAAGTCCTGGAGCTGGCACACGGCCCCGGGCATCTGCAATTGGCTTTACGGCAGGCCGGATATAGTGCATATGGTGTGGATCTCTCACCACAAATGAGCAGTCTGGCCAGGCAGCGCCTGGCACGCGCAGGGGTGCCGGTCGCACTGGCGCATGCCAGCGTCTATGCGCTACCATTCGCTGATCACTCTTTCCATGCGTGCATCAGCGCCTTCCCGGCAGAGTTTATCGACTCCCCTCAGGTATTTCGCGAAACCAGACGTGTGCTGGTTGATGGCGGTTCGTTTATTGTCGTTTCTGCCGCCTCTTTGAATAAACGTACTATCGCTGTTCGCGCCATCCAACTGGCCTACCTCGCCGCCGGCGAAACCGCCCTGCCTGTGCTCACCCGACCCGCTGTGGCTGACCTTTTCATAAAGACAGGTTTTGAGTTCAGCGAGTATCGTGTATCAACTCAGCATGCCACGGTGAACATATGGGTGGGCAGCCGCAAGGGATAAGTCTTGCATGCAGACGCGTATCTCGCCCATTACGTAAGTCCGGTCCATGAATACAGCTTGAGCACTGCATCAGGCGACACGGCGCTGGGCATCGTGAATGCCATCTTGACCCAAACTGCATAAAGTCTCACACCGCCTCAGGGCCTGGCCTGGATTCTGATAGCGGCTGGTACTTATGAATGGCAATCGGTTATGCAGGACAAGACGATAATAGAAGTGTGATACGCACCTTTATCGCGATTGAGCTGGATGCTAACGTAAAAGCGGAACTGGAGAAGTTACAGCGCCGCATGCGCGCCGAGCCGATCAGTGGCGTGGTGCGCTGGGTTGCATCTGGAAGCATCCACCTGACCTTGAAGTTCCTGGGCGATATGGAGCCCGAGCGGACGCCTCATGTGCTGGCTGCCATGAAAGCAGCTTGTAATGGGGTTGCCCCGTTCGATCTGACTGTGCGCGGCGCGGGGTGCTTCCCAAACTTCCAGCGACCCAACGTTATCTGGGCGGGCCTGATAGGTCAGGTGCAGGTGGCCACATTACTGGCGCAACGCATCGAGAACGAGTGTGCTCGCCTGGGCTTTGATCCCGATGATCGGCCATTTTCACCACACCTGACTCTGGGGCGCATCGGCCGCGAGGTGGACTATAACCAGCGCCGCCAGGTTGGCGAGATGGTGCGGCGAATGGACCTTAACCTGAATGGAGTCATCCATGCAGACCTGGTTCGCCTGATCCAAAGTGAGCTCCGGCCATTGGGAAGCCTCTACACCCCACTGGGACAGGTGAGGTTGGAGTGAGCAGATGTTTTTCATGGATCGGAGCGATGCAGGTCGCCAGCTTGCTCATTCGCTGCAGCACCTGGCGGGTGCAGCCAACCTGACGGTCCTGGGCATCCCACGCGGAGGCGTCATCGTGGCGGCTGAGGTGGCACGCGCACTCGAAGCCCCACTGGATGTCTGCACAGCCCGCAAGCTCAGCGCTCCCCAGCAGCCCGAGCTCGCCATGGGCGCCGTCGCGGCCGATGGCACTCTGTACCTCAACGATTTCATTGTGGCCGAACTGGATCTCCCACCCCAGTACATCGCGTGCTTGCGCGACGCACAGGTGCGTGAAATCAAGCGACGTGAAGTACTCTATCGTCAAGGTCGCCCGGCCTGCCCGCTGGAGGGACACACCGTCATCGTAGTCGACGACGGTATCGCGACTGGGGCAACCACCATCGCCGCGCTACGCGCGGTACGGAAAGCCAGACCTTCGCAGCTGGTGCTAGCTGTACCAGTAGGCCCTCATGAGACGGTTTCGCTTCTGGAAGGCGAATGTGACGAGTGTCTTTTCCTTGTTGCTCCTGAGCCGTTCCTTGCCGTAGGCAACTTTTATGACGACTTTGGTCAGGTCAGCGATGAACAGGTGATCGCGGCGCTGTCCTCCGCTGCGCGACGCGGCGCGCACCTTTCCGGAATCAGCGGGCGCGGAGGCGCCTGAGCCAGCCGCACTACAATCACGGATATGGTAATCCAACGACAGGACGAACTCGCGCGTGTGGTGCACGAGGTGGTCAAGGCACAGCCGATCACCGACATGCACACGCACCTCTATTCACCCAACATGGGCAACCTGCTGCTGTGGGGTGTCGACTCGCTACTCACCTATCACTACCTGGTCGCCGAGGTCATGCGCTGGTCAGATGTACCACCCGACGTGTTCTACGACTGGCCTGTGGAGCAACAGGCGGCACACATCTGGCAAAAGCTGTTCGTTGAACACTCGCCGGTAAGTGAAGCCGAATACGGTGTGCTCACCTCGCTCCAGGCGCTGGGCATGGACCTGTCATCGCGCGACCTGCCAGCCTACCGCAAGGCACTGGCAGGCGTGACGTCCGAAGAAGCCGTGCGGCGTGCGCTCAAGTTGGCAAACATCTCAGACGTGGTGATGACCAACGACCCATTCGACGATGCCGAGCGACCGTACTGGGAAAAAGGCGTGCACATCATGGCGGGCTTTCACGCCGCATTGCGCATCGATCCCCTGTTACGCGGATGGGACGAAGCCGTGACGCGACTACAGGGCTGGGGCTATCGCGTGACACACGATTTCAAAGGTGAATCAA
This sequence comes from Chloroflexota bacterium, assembly GCA_021788625.1. Lineage (GTDB taxonomy): Bacteria > Chloroflexota > Anaerolineae > J036 > Brachytrichaceae > CAIXPS01. Next base: position 39,102 of record JAJYKL010000008.1, on the reverse strand, counting down.
CCGACGAAGTCCGACGTTTCCTGCATGAGTGGGTGCAACGTATCAACCCACTCTATATGGCCGTGTCTCTACCTCCCACCTTCACCTACCCTGATGCTTCGACGGCTACTCAGATGCTGCAGCAATGCATCCTGCCAGTATGCCGGGAAGCCGGCATTCCCTTTGCCATGATGATCGGATCGGACCGGCTGGTGAACCCAGCGTTACGCCTGGCAGGCGACGCGTCGGGCCGCGCCGACCTGACATCCGTGACACGTCTGGCGCGCGAGTTTCCTGCCAACCGGTTCCTGGTTACGGTGCTCTCGCGCGAGAATCAGCATGAGTTGATCGTGCTCGCGCGCAAGTTCCATAATCTGATGATTTTCGGTTGTTGGTGGTTCATGAACAACCCGGTGATCATCGAGGACATCACGCGCATGCGTGTGGAAATGCTGGGCACCAGCTTCATTCCGCAACACTCTGATGCGCGAGTGCTGGAGCAGGTCATTTACAAGTGGGCACACTCGCGCGCCATTATTGCACGCGTGCTGGTGGATAAATATGCTGAGGTAATGAGCACCGGATGGCGCCTGGAACGCGCCGAGATCGAGCGGGATGTGGCCGATCTGCTGGCTAATAATTTCTGGCGCTTTGCGGGTCGCGACCGAAGCTAAAGCTTGAGCCGGTCATCGTGCCACTCTTCAGCTGTTCGGTTGATTTTGGCGCGCCAGCTTTCATGTGTGTCATGTAGGCCCGAGGTGCTGGCCTCGCCGTAACTCAAGCTGTCCAGAAAATGCACCACTTCGCGGTAGTTTCCCTCGATCAGATTGACACCGGTCGTGCGTGTGGGCTGACCAAGCAGCGACAGGTGAAAGCCGTGGATGAGTTGATCGATCAACACCATCTTTTCCCGCCCGGAGCGGGCTTTTAGGAACCCGCCGGTAAACGAACGGAAGAGATCAAGTACCGGATCAGCTCCGTATAGTTGCTGGTGTTGAAACGAGTGGAAGAAATCAGCCCACGTCATTTCCCAGCCACACTCTGCACACATCAGGACGGTGTCAGGTTTCTGGTCATGGAAAATCGTTGCCCCGCATGATGGGCAGGACACCTTGCCGCGTGCTGCCGCCACGGCGGCAATGAAACTTTCACATCGCGCCAGCAGCGCATAACCGACTTCGTCGATGAGCTCTTCGTCACAGATGCCCTGTGCATCTGTTTCATATAACTTCCAAATCAGTTGTTGTTTTACTCGTGGTGCCCAATATGGTTGATGTGGCATACTGACACTTATGTTCTACGAAATGTGTGGTGAACAATCCTGATTCATCTGCCTTCTAGACCAGTATAATAATCTATGGTGAGATCGGATGGCTACGTTGTGCTTGCTCCGTAATCCTTCCAACCATCTTATGTTCTAGACATGTCTCGCATGAGTCCGATTAACCAAACTGAGGTGAACGGTATAAACGGATCAATCGCCCCTTCCTGACATGGCAGATAGAGGTTTTGATTCCGTATAAAGGCTCACCTGAAGATGTGTGGCAAGTGAGTCCGATTGGGCACGATATGGAAGGAGGCTAAGCCAATGAACAATGACCTGTTCTGGCTGATGGCCGGTGCTATTCTAGGTGTTTTTGTTTGCGCTGCTCTGGAGGTCTGGCTACACAGCCGGCCCTGGTACCATTTTGGGTGCGGACTGTCGCTCGACGCAAAACGTAAACATTGGATTCAGGTCGCCCTGACGTGGGCTGCCAGCGGGCGTCGAGATAGCCTGCTGCGAGCCGATCTGCATGAGACTGATCTGCGAGGCGTAGATCTGGGCCGGTCTGCAGACGGGGAAAAAGGAGCGATTCTGAACTACGCTAATTTACACTGTGCCAATCTGTTGCATGCCATCCTGGTAGGCGCAACACTCAATGGAGCTGACCTTCGTGGTGCCATCATCGCGGGAGCTGATCTGAGCAGTGCCAGCCTGGACGGAGCCAATCTCACGGAGGCCGATCTCAGCAAAGCTGAGCTGAGTGGAGCCTTCCTGAATGATGCCATCCTCATCCGAGTCAAGCTGGATGGTGCTGAGCTGACAGGAACTCACCTGATGGCCGATTTGAGCGAAGCCAGCTTATGCAAGGCTAATGCGAAGTGGGCCATGTTCTTCAGGGCCACCTTGCGCAAAGCCAACCTGAGCGGAGCCAACCTGGAAGAGGCCTGTATGATGGGAGCAGACCTGTCTGAGACCAATCTGGAAGGTGCTGACCTGAGTGGAGCCGATCTGAGTGGAGCAACACTCAATGGAGCTCGATACAACACGGGCACACACTGGCCTAGAGGATTTACCCCACCCCCCGAGACAATCAAAGTGGAAGCGGATGGATCTTAACCAACACGCTGGCACCTCATGCCAGATGGATCAAGTCCCCTTCAACCATTCGCTACTCACCTGGCATCCAGCCAGCGCCGTACCGGTGCCACCATGTGCGAACCAACAGGCCGTCATGCCGGTGGGGCGTGGGTTGCATCGGGGCGTGCCACGTCCACCATCCCCGACAGGCGTGTGCCCGCAGCAAACGCTTTTTGCAGGAATGCGCGATCGTCAGCGATTCCGGAACGGTGCATATTCGACTCCATACTGATCGGCTTCCGGTAGGATGAGTTCGCCAGCAACCCCGCAAGACGTGGCCAGTCCACCGTGCCAGTAAAAGGCAAGTTATGCTGGTCAGCCGTCCCGTCGTTATCATGCAGGTGAACCACATAGAGACGATCTTTCAAGCGCGCCAGTTGGTCCAGTCCATGCCCCGTCAGGTTACCGTGACCACAGTCGTAGCACATGCCCAGATAATCGGAACTGTAAAGTCCATATAGCCGCTCGATGGTCGCCACACTGTTGTCGCTGCCGTTCTCGATTGCTATACGGACGTAATGCTCGTCTGCATAGGACTCCAGTGCGTCGACCGACTTGAGCAGTTGTGCCCAGTGGGGGTCGCCAGTGGGTGGGTCGCTGAAGTCGGGCACGTGCATGACGATGGCATCCGCCCCGAGTGCGGACGCCATATCGATGCGATTACGCACCAGCTCCACACCGGCCAGACGCTCGTACTCACGCTCGGAGGTCCACTTCTTCTCGCGGCCATCCGAAGCATGAATATCGAGCAGCTTCAGTCCAAATGCGCGCAACCAGATTCCGATCTGATCGATCTCCGCGGAGCTGTACACGAAGTCAGTATTCCAGTGGTGACACCAGTGGATGTGCGAAAAGCCCGCTTCGGCAATTTCGCGCAGGTAGGGTTCCGGGTTTCCTGTGTCTCGCGCAAAATCGGTCGTAATCGAGAGTGCCATCCAACTCCTTCTGCAAATCGCAATCTTTTGTATTCAGTCTCGAATCTCTATTCCCCTGGGATGAGAGTCACCTTGATCGACTGATTACCAGCCGCAACCAGGTCGATGCCTTGCTGGAACGCCGAGAGCGGCAACTGGTGGGTGATGATCTGCTCCATGGGCAGCATGCCTTTCGCCAGCATGTCGATCGCTATCGGGTAGCAATAGGGACCTAAATGCGCACCGTGAATGTTCAGCTCTTTGGTGTCACCGATGACCGTCCAGTCGGTCGTGACCGCTTCACGCATCACGCTAAATTCGACAAAAGTGCCCAACCGACGGATCATGCGTAACCCCTGCTCTACCGCAGAGGGATGGCCAGTGGCCTCGATATAAACGTCGCAACCATATCCGTCGGTCCGTTTCACCACTTCATCCACGACATCCACCTGCTTCGGGTTGAGCGTCAGGTCAGCACCACATGCCTGGGCTACGCGCAGGCGGCGATCGTCAATATCCAGCACGATGAGCAGGCGCGGATGCTTCAGCCGGGCCGCAGCGACCATGCCCAGTCCCAGCGGTCCGGCGCCGGCAATCACCACCACGTCTTCGAACTGGATGTTTCCTCGTTCCACGGCATGGATACCGCATGCCAGCGGCTCGATGTAGGGAGCATACTGCAGTGGGATGCTGGGGGGCACTTTGTAGTTGATGGCCGCGCTGGGGAACAGCATGTATTGGGCCATGGCGCCGAAGGCATTTTGGCGGAAACCATATACGGAACCATTCTGGCACATCCAGTACTGGCCCCGTTTGCAAAAGCGGCAGTTCCAGCACGGTACGATCTGTTCCGAGATGGCCAGATCGCCCATGCCCAGACCATACTTCTGACCAGCGCCTTCGCCGAGCGCCACCACCTCGCCAACGAACTCATGACCAGGGATGACCGGTGGCTGGCAGTACCCCTCGCGGTAACTGTCACCCCAAAAAAGCGCTGCTCCGAGATAACACTTCAGGTCGCTCGCACAGATGCCGACCGACTTGATCTGCACCAGCACCTCGCCGGGTCTGGGGGTGGGCACCGGCCACTCCTCCAGCCGATAGTCGCGTGGTCCATGACAGACGACAGCCTGCATCGTCGCAGGCAATGAGTTGGTTTTCGCACTCATGTGCATCACCCTCCCTGCTGTTGATAATATAGCGGCAAAGGCGTCACAGCACAATGTGTGCGCAGAGGACTAACCTGGACGAACGGGCATCTACGCCTCCGCCACCTTTGATTGCCACGCAGCGCCCGGTCCGGGTTCTCGCTTGCAGGTGATGCCACTCTGCCAGCACGGACCCCGTGTGGTGATTGGTGGCGTGGGATTGACCTGCGCACCCAGATTCCGTTCGTCCCACTCTAGATGGTTAGAACGCCGTGCTCGATGAGCCAGGTGACGGACTCCTGCACGGCCTGCAACGAGCTGTAGCGTGGCTGGTAGGCGAGCAGGCGTTGCGCCTTGGCAATGCTGCAGTTCGGGCTGTGCGCAATATGATCCCAGGTTGCACCGGCTTCCTGCTCACTCACCGTCGTACGCCACATGGACCAGGGGGTGAACGACAGGCGCACAGTCTGCCCGAACCATGCGTACATGGCCTCTGCATAACCGCGCAGTGACAACGCCTGAGGCGAGACGACATGGAAGCTCTCGCCTACTGCGGTTGACCAGTGGGAAATGGCCTGCATAAACGCCTGGGCTACGTCATCGGCGTGCACATGATGCACTGTCTCCTGACCCAGGTTTGGCAGGTTGAGTTCTTCTCCGCGCGCGATGCGGGTGAACACCTGTGCGTTGAAGTGACCGGCAGGGTTCAAGGGTGCCCAGCCCTGCCCGACGATGTGTCCCGGATGCAGCACCACAGCGGGCAGGCCGTTCACGCGCGCCTCGCGCAGAAGGTAAGACTCGATTTCAGCTTTGCGGATGCCATAGTCGCCGAAGGGGTGGCGAGGTTGTTCTTCTGTGGTGGGCACCTGCATGCTTGGACCGTGCACCCAAATGGTGCCGCAATGGAGCAGCAGTTGCACCTGCCCCCGCAGTGCCTCAGCCAGCTGGCGCGCACTATCGAGCGTGAAACAGATCATGTCGATGACGAGATCGGGGCGCAGGTCTCGCACGCGAGCGCCAAACGAGCCGGTTGCTTCTTCCGCAACCCGGTCTAAAGTGATCTGCCGGACGGCCTTCCAAGCCCCGTTGGGAATATACGGTTCACGCTGACCGCGTGTGATGCAGGTCACTTCGTGGCCAGCCTGCACCAGGCGTGGCACCAGGTAGGAACCCACGTGACCCTTCCCGCCAATGATGACTGTGCGCATGAGTCTCCTTATTTAGAGCAGCTTGCAGTTAAGAATACTGTTCCCGGCAGTCATGGTGAGCCGGTCGTCCTTCGGCAAGCTCAGGATCAATGCCCAATATCTGGCGCTCAATCGCAAGCCGCTCCCTAGTGAGTGACGAACGGGCACCGACACGGCCGGCGCCAACCTAGCGCCCGGCCAGGGCATTGAGCGATGTGATCAGGTTATCCAGTGTCCCCTTCAGCGGCGTATCACGCAGCGCAATCTGCAGGGGGATGCTCAGGTCCAGCGGAACATCGGCGTTCACGTCGATGGTGCGGGTTATCTGAATGGGTATGCTCAGGCTGATCGGAACGGCAGCCTGAATCGGCACATCGAAGGCGATCTGCCCAACCACGGGCAGCTCCTTGGTCACCCACACTGATGTACTGATGGGTATAACCTGGTTGAAAGGCACCACCGCCGTATAGCTGAAAGGGACGCTCGTATGCACCGGCACCGTCTGGCTTAGGTGAAAGGTGTAGTTGATGGATTGCTGGCTCATGGCATCCAGTTGGTCCGCCATCGTTGCGGCCATCTGCCGGCCAACGAGGACCGCCTTGATCAGAGCTGCCATGATGAGGAGGTTCAGGATGAACGAGCCAACTGCCAGCACCCACAGGATGGGTGAAACAGGTCTCCGCCGCTCGTGCTGCATAGCGTCACATCCTCATTCACCTAAATACTTCCCAACCAGTAACCTGACGCGCTCACGTGTCGCCGGTGCGATGGCATCACGCGCGGTGATAACGGATATGCTCATCGCTCCCTCAGTCTCGTGCGGCAGCCTGGGCACCACCGGCGCCAGTTGTGCGATGGCTTTTTGGGCCAGGGTCAGGTTCGCGTTCAGCCGTTCGATGACCATGGCGACGGTGACCGCCTCCTCCGACTCGCGCCAGACATCATAGTCGGTGACATGGGCCATGATCGCATAATCAATTTCCGCTTCACGCGCCAAGAACGCCTCGGGGCAGGCCGTCATACCGATGATGTCACACCCCCAGGCTCGGTAGGCGCGGCTTTCAGCTTTGGTGCTGAAGCGCGGGCCCTCGATGGTGATGAATGTGCCCCCTTCGTGCACGGTGCCGCCCACGTCTTTCACCGCCTGCGCCAGCGCTGCGCTGAGCGAGGGTGAGACCGGTTCCGCCACGCCCACATGGGCCACGATGCCATTATCAAAAAACGAGGCGATTCGCCTGCCACGGGTGTAGTCCAGCAACTGATCTGGTACGACGATATCCAGCGGCTTCAGCTCTTCACGCAAGCTGCCGCATGCGCTGACGCTGACGATGTGGGTCACGCCCAGGGATTTGAGCGCGTAGATATTGGCACGCGATGGAACTTCGCCTGGGCTATAACGGTGACCTCGCCCGTGACGCGGTAAAAATGCCACACGCTGCCCGGCCAGCGTACCGGTGACGATGGCGTCAGATGGATCACCAAATGGCGTGCTCATACGATGCTCGATGATATCGGTCAGGCCCGGCATGCTATACAGCCCGCTACCTCCAATCACGGCAAAGATGGGTTGAGCGTCACTCATAATTGGGTTACCTCCACGTACTCCAACGAGCTCCTGGCTCACATCGATTGTATGGATCAATTCACCTGGGCCATGTCCGCCAACACCTGTTGTGCGGTCACGGGGCCGGTATACTCCTTGCGCACGAAACCCTTCGAATCGATCAGGAACGTGCTGGGTAGACCGACCACCCCATAGCTGTCACTCACCGTACCTTCAGGGTCCTCAACGATAGTGTAGGTCACACCGTGATCCGCAACAAACTGCTTCAGCCGGGCCGTTTCATCCCCTGTACCGATACCGACGAAAACCACGTTTTGCTGGCGAAGCTGCTTATAGGCACGCTCCAGATCAGGCGTCTCAAGCTGGCAGGGTCCGCACCAAGAAGCCCAGAAGTTAACCAGTACACGCCTGCCACGGAAACTGTCAAGCGAGACGGCCTGACCGGAAAGAGTACGTAGGGTGAAGTCGGGCGCTGTGCTATTCAAGGTCAGTTGGCGCACACTGGAGGTGGGCAGCTCAACGATTGGGCTGTCAGCCGCCGAGTGACTATTGATGATGATCAGTCCCATACCGAACCCAAACACCATCGTGATCACGGAGAGAATCAAGATATTGAATGGGAATCCTTTTTTGGGTTGAGCCATAACCAGTCAATCGCGAAATGCCAGCAGGACAGGGTCGTTCATCTCGAAAGATGGAACGCCTGGTTGGCTGGCCGGCAGTTCATGCCACACGCTTGATAGCCATGCCGCGTACCGCTTCCTCCACCATGGGGTAGACCAACCATGCCACGCCAAAGCCAAACAGGCTGCCCGTGATGACACGCGCCACCCAGGAGCTTTCATAAAATGGCAGCAGGGAGAACGGCCATTGACTCAATAACTGCGCGAACCCGTCGATCCCCATGGGTACCAGACCAATCAGGATGAACCACAACCAGGGCAGCGGCCGCGCGCGTTTGCGAACCAACGCGAATGCGATGCCATTCACAGCCAGTGCAAGGTAGATGGCATTATCGCGCTCACAGATGGCCACCTTGTAACCCATTTGCTGGTTTCCTTGAAATTGGCGTGCCTGCAGCAGACCAGCAGGCGTATCCGGAATACCTGTGGCGCGCTCAAATACACCATTGCCATTGCCGCGCGGGTAGACGAATGACTGCCCGAACAGGAAAAATGTGCGAAAGGCGTAGGTATGGCACACCAGCTTGAAGGGCTGATAGATCCATTGGGCGGCATCGGTCAGGCCAGCTTCCATTAGCACCGGTGCGCCAAATGGAAGCAACGCATAGACCAAAAGGATGCCGACGACGACCGCCAGCCAGTGACGGTTGAACCAACCGGCAAACGCGTTGAGCGCGTCGACTACTGTACCAGCTTCGGGAGCGCGTACGATCTCCGGACGTGTGGAAGACTGTTGCTGCACGGGTGGGATTATAGGGCAGTTGTCTTAAAATCAATGGGTGCCGATCATTCCTGCCATACTCACACCGCTCATCGCCCTAGCGCTTTCGCTGGCACTTACCCGCCTGGCAATCTGGTTGGGACCGCGACTCCATATCGTCGCCATGCCAGGTGGACGGCGACAGCATACCCGCGTAACCTCGCGTCTGGGTGCCTTGCCTCTATGGGGCGCATTCACCGCAACCGTGCTGCTGAGCAAGTTCTTCAATGTACCGACTCTTGATCCCAATGAGCATACACGCCTGATTGGCCTGCTATTGGGTGGGACGTTCATGTTTGTAATTGGGGTGATCGATGACCGGTTCGAGCTTTCGTCCGCGCCCCAGTTTGCGGCTCAGGCGGTGGCTGCACTCATCGCCATCGGGTTTACCATATTTATTGAGCGGTTCACCAATCCGCTGAATGGTCAGCTGGTGGTGCTGAGATCCGTGTCGATGGCGCTTGTGGTGGCCATTAGCCTGTTATGGTTTATGGGCATGATCAACACCGTCAACTGGCTGGACGGCATCGACGGGTTGGCGGCCAGTGTTGCCATGGTGGCTGCAGGAGTCACGGCCATTCACATGATACGCGAAGGGCAATACAGTGTGGCGCTATTGCCACTGGCGATGATTGGCACTTTGCTGGGCTTTTTGCTTTTCAACTTCCCCCCTGCCCGCATTTTCCTCGGTGGTGGGGCTCTGTACCTGGGATTTACACTGGCCTGCGTGGGCATTGTTGCGGGCGCCAAGGTGGCGTTACTGCTGCTGGTCATGGGCCTGCCGATTGCCGATGTGGCCTGGCAGATCTTCGACCGCGCCCGGCACGGGCGTAACCCGACTCGGGGCGACCGGGGTCACCTGCACTTTCGCCTGCTCGATACGGGTTGGAGTGCACAGAAAATCATTGCGCTTTACACGGGCACCTGCGCCCTCTTCGGTCTGGGGGCGCTTATTTCTCAACCTCCTTTATTGAAGTTAGTCACTCTGGCGCTACTCGCCCTGGCCGTCGTGATCGTACTGTTCATCCTCTCATCACGAACCCACAAGCCTCAGCCACCCGAAGAGCAAGACCAGGCAGAAACCAATTCGCGACGGGCATCATCTCACACATGACATGCCTCAGGTAGAGCACATAATACGGACACCAACAATAATGATGATGGTGATCATAAATATTGACTTAATCCTTGACGCGGGATATACTTCGGGCTGAGTTCGGACTGTGAGTGAAGTTGCAGTGCGTAACATACTCCGTCATTGTGTGGATAACACACTCGAGCGAGGAAATCATAGGTGGATACATCCATTTGGTTTGAGGTTAAGAATTTACACGTCAGCGTAGCAGGGAAACCCATTTTAAAGGGCTTGAACTTAAGCATGAACGCCGGCGAGGTGCACGCCATCATGGGGCCAAATGGCTCCGGCAAGAGTACGCTGGCCTATTCGATCATGGGTCACCCAAACTACACGGTGACGCAGGGGGATATTGTCTTCGAGGGCAAGAATGTGCTGGCGATGAAACCGGACGAACGTAGCCGGCTGGGTCTATTCCTGGCATTTCAATACCCGGTGGCAATCCCTGGCGTGACCGTGGCGAACTTCCTGCGTACAGCAGTCAACGCACGTATTAAAGCCACCGCTGCAGCACAACATGACGGCGTGCTGCCGGCTGACGTAAAAAGCATCTCCATTCCGGAGTTCCGCAAGCAACTGCGTGATGCCATGCGCATCCTGAAGGTGGACGATTCATTTGCCAGCCGCTACCTGAATGACGGGTTCAGCGGCGGTGAGAAGAAGCGCGCAGAAATCCTGCAAATGGCGCTACTGAAGCCACAATTGGCCGTATTGGACGAGACCGATTCCGGGCTGGACATCGACGCATTACGCATCGTGAGTGAAGGCGTAAACATCCTTCACGAGCGGGACCCCCAGATGGGCATTCTGGTGATCACGCATTATCAGCGCCTGCTGAACTACATTCGGCCCCAGTTCGTGCACGTTTTGATTAACGGTCAGGTGGCGGAATCCGGCGGGCCGGACCTGGCGCTGCAACTGGAAGAGCGCGGCTACGACTGGCTACGTGAGCCGGAGCCAGAGGTAAAGTGATGACTGAAAACAAGTCGCCTGTAAGTGTAAATGATAGTTATGCGGAGAAGTACGGCTTCCATGAAGCAGAGAACTACGAGTTCAAGAGCCGCAAGGGATTGGATGCGGACGTAGTTCGTGAGATATCGCATATGAAGGGCGAGCCGCAGTGGATGACAGACTTCCGCATGAAGGCATTCCAGGCGTTCGAGGCCAGGCCGATGCCCAATTGGGGTGGCACCGAGGCTTTGAACACCATCAAGTTCGACGACATCTATTACTACATCAAACCGACCGGCGCAGAGCAAAATGAGTCATGGGAGGACGTGTCACCAGAGATCAAACGCACCTTCGACAAGCTGGGCATCCCCGAGGCCGAGCAGAAGTATCTGTCAGGAGTTGGCGCACAATACGAAAGCGAAGTGGTCTATCACAATATCACCCGGGAGCTGGCCCAGAAAGGGGTCATCTTCGTCAGCACCGACATCGCTCTGAAGGAGCACTCCGAGTTGTTGCGCGAATATTTCGGCACCGTCATTCCCTACAGCGACAACAAGTTCGCTGCGCTCAATAGTGCGGTGTGGTCAGGCGGGTCGTTCATCTACGTGCCGCCGGGTGTACACGTCGACCTGCCGCTGCAGGCTTATTTTCGTATCAACGCCCGGAATGTGGGACAGTTTGAACGCACCCTCATCATCGTGGATGAAGGCGCTTATGTGCACTACGTTGAAGGTTGTACGGCGCCCATCTATTCTTCCGATTCGCTGCACAGCGCGGTGGTGGAGATTATCGTGAAGAAAGGCGGGCGCTGCCGCTATACCACCATACAGAACTGGTCCACCAACGTCTACAACCTGGTGACCAAGCGTGCGGTTGCCTACCAGGATGCGACGATGGAGTGGGTGGATGGTAATCTGGGCTCCAAACTCACGATGAAGTATCCCGCGGTATATCTGATGGAACCGGGCGCGCATGGTGAGATCCTATCCATCGCCTTCGCGGGCAAAGGCCAGCATCAGGACGCCGGCGGAAAGGTGGTACATGTCGCACCGAACACCACGTCCAAAATTGTCTCCAAATCCATCAGCAAGGACGGCGGGCGTACCAGCTACCGCGGGCTCCTGAAGGTGTACAAGGATGCCGAAAACAGCCGCAGTAGCGTGACGTGCGACGCACTGCTGCTTGACGAGAAGAGCCGTTCCGACACCTACCCCTACATCGAGGTCGATAACGACAATGTCAGCATCGGTCACGAGGCGTCGGTGAGCAAAATAGGTGAGGAGCAGCTCTTCTATGCCATGAGCCGCGGCCTGAGCGAGGAAGAGGCGTCGACCATGGTCGTATCGGGCTTCATCGAACCGCTCGTGAAGGAGCTGCCCATGGAGTACGCTGTCGAGATGAACCGGTTGATCGCCCTGCAAATGGAAGGAAGTGTCGGCTAACACCATGCCCATCGTAAACTTGAGGCCTGCGCCGCTGGTGAAGAGCGGTGAATTGAATCGTGAGGCGATCGAGCACTACTCAGCCTCGCAAAACGACCCCGATTGGATGCTTGCCCGCCGGCTGGAGGCGCTGCGCGTGTTTCGCGACACACCCGCCCCTCAACGTAGCGACGAGTTGTGGCGTCGAGTGGATCTGAGCACCCTGAAACTGGAGCAAATCCTCACGGCTATCACATCGAACTCGTCCAGTGCCACAATGCCGGCAGAGGTACCCCACCCGTCGAGCGCAAGCGGTTGGGTGGCGCACGTCAACGGGACAAGCACTGGAACTTATCTGAACCCGGAACTTGCTCAGCAGGGGGTTGTTTTTACCGACCTGGCCACCGCCATCCAGCAGCATGGCGACCTGATCCAAAAATACTTGATGACCGAGTGCGTGAAAGTGTCGGACTCCTATTTCGCTGCGCTGCACGGCGTCTACCTGCGAGGCGGGACGGTGCTCGTCGTGCCGGCAGGCGTGCACATCAAGGAGCCACTCCGCACTCTCACCCGCATGACGGCTTGGCAGCCCGACAGCTTCACGCATACGCTCGTGGTGCTGCAAGAGGGCGCACAGGCCACCCTGATCGAGGAGTTTACGTCCGATCCGGTCGAAGGTCCTGCGGGAAACTCCAGCGCACGCCCGCCACAGGTTCTGGTAAACGGCGCAGTGGAGATCATCCTGGGCAAAGATAGCCAGCTGGACTATATTAGCCTGCAGGATTGGGGCCGCAACGTGTGGAACTTCACCACTGAACGTGCGCATCTATACGAATCCGCCACCGTGCACTGGGTACTGGGTGGCCTGGGAGCCCGATTTACCAAGACGCTCCTGGAGGCAGACCTGCTGGGTCCGAAGAGCACAGCGCTCCTATCGGGGGTATTTTTCACCGATTCGAAACAGCAGATGCATATCGACACGCAGCAGAACCACATTGCCCCGGCGTGCAAGAGTGACTTGTTATACAAGGTCGCATTACGCGATGAGTCGCGCACGGTATGGCGCGGCAATATCCGCGTGTTCCCGGGTGCGCAGAAGAGCGACGGCTATCAGGCCAACCGCAACCTGCAGCTCTCACCCCGTTCGCGGGCTGACTCTATTCCCGGGCTGGAGATCGAGGCTGACGACGTGCGCTGCACGCATGGAGCTACGGTTGGACAGCTTGAAGAGGAGCCGATGTTCTACATGGCCACTCGTGGCTTGCCCGAAGTGGACGCCCGCAGGCTGATGGTGGAAGGGTTCTTTGCCCCGGTCATCGATCGCATCCCGCTGGAGGAGACACGCGAACGGCTGACCAGCGAGATCAGCAGGAAGATCGGCTAGCGTAAAGTTCAGAACGGCGGTCGCGCCTGGGCACCCCGGCACAGGTTGCAGCGGCGACTTTTTCGTCAACACACATGCTGCAATGGCGGTTGAAGCGGATACGCGATTGGCCAGCGCCAATCACCAGGATCCCTTCACGGAGCGCCAAAGTCGGCGATAAAGTAATATCCGTCGGTGGTAATGGAGACGCCAAAGCCCACCTGGGTGAAGCGCGTGTTGAGAATGTTGCTGCGGTGAGGCCCGCCACTCGCCTCCTGGTTGAACCACATGTCAAACGCCTGCGCCACGCTGGTGCTCCAGGCCCAGTTCTCGCTGACGTACGTTCCAGGATACCCGGCGCGCAGGATGCGCTGCCGGATGGTTGACCCATCGGATCCGAAGTGGCTGCCATAGCCACGTTGTGCACAATCATCCGCATGCCCCTGCGCGGCCGACTGCAGGATGGCAGACGCTGCCAGTGGCGCCAGACCAGCCGCTGCGCGGGCCTGATTGTAGAGCGCCAGCAGCGCTCCTCGCATCGCTTCTGAACCGGCAACGCTCGCCACGTGTGCAGCCAAAACCTGAACGTTGGCCTGCTGTGCTGGTGCGACTGGCGCAGCCGGTTTCTGTGGCGCAGGTGCTTGTGCTACAGCCTGCTTCGTCGCCGGTTCGTCGGCGGCGGCGGCACCGCGCGGGATGGTTGGCTCAGCGGTTGGGCGTTCGTTAGGCGTATACGCCTTGGCTGGGATGACCAGCTTTTGTCCAACGCGAATGGACGAGGCGTCAGTCAGTTGGTTGATCCGCACCAGATCATCCAACTTGACATGAAAACGTGCAGCTATGCTGGACAACGCCTCGCCCGGTTGGACAATGTATACAAACCAGAATACGTTCTCGTCGGGCCAGGACCTGGTTGTTGGGATGTGCAGCACCTGTCCCAGTTTCACCACTTGCGAATCGCCCATATTGTTGGCCAGCATGATGGCTGCCATGGACACATGGTACGCTGCTGCGATTGAACTCAGCGTATCGCCGGCCTTTACTGTGTAGTCAACCGTGCCTGGCGTGGCAACCGGGGGCTTGACTACGGCTGTCGGCGGCACCTGAGTAGGCAGGGCGGTCGGAATCACAGGCGTGGCCGTTGGCGCTGGCGTCTGGGTTGGATGGGGCGTCAGCGACTCAGCAGTGGGGAGGGCGGCCAGAACTGTTGCGCCGTGTATCGCCTGATCGGTCAAGTCTGGCGTGGAGCTGGGTTGTCCGGCACAGGCGCTCACCAGGGTCAGTACAACGACTGCCACCATTGATGGGAAACACGGAGCGCTGCGTCGGTTGGTCATGCGTTGGATTCCTCGCACCTGCACGGATTATAAGGAACACTGTGACTTCGTGCTCATCTGGCGTTATGATCAGCTCAACTCTTTTATGCTCACTATGAATTTCAGAATATACCATGTCTGACTTAGGCCAGGCATTGGATTGAGCAGAGGCCGTTTATGCCTTGTGCAAGGAATCAGTATGACCAACAAGCTTCCTGACACGCGGCCCATCCTGGCCATTACCATAGGTGATCCGGCGGGGGTTGGACCGGAGATCGTCGTCAAGGCGCTGCGGCACCCCGAAGTCACCCTGCGCGCGCGCCCTCTCGTCATTGGCGATAAACGCATCTTGCAGCGTGCTGCGAAATGGGTTGGCGACACAGCACCGCAGTTTGAATTCATCACCGACCCATCCGCCGGACGCTACACCGGAGGGCAAACCATCACCCTGCTGGACCTGGGCAACGCTTCTCCCGCCGACTGCCCACCAGGTCAGATAAACCCGAGTGCGGGTCGCGCCGCGGTGGAGTACGTCTTCAGGGCTTGCGATCTGGCTATCGAAGGTCGCGTTGGCGCAGTGGTGACCGCTCCACTGAATAAGGCAGCCATGAACCAGGCAGGTTTCAATTACGCAGGGCACACCGAGCTGCTGGCCGAGAGGACGCACGCGTCCAGGGTGAGTATGCTGCTGGTGGGGCCCAATCTGCGCGTGGTGCACGTCAGTACACACGTCTCACTGGAAGAGGCCATCCGGCGCGTAACGCCCGAGCGCGTAGGGGAGGTGATCGATCTGGCCCAACACTCGTGCCAGGCACTCGGCATTCTGCACCCACGCATCGCGGTGGCCGGGCTGAACCCGCACGCGGGTGAAGGTGGCCTCTTTGGCCGCCAGGAAGAGACGGGCATCATGCCAGCCGTACGCGCCGCGCGAGAGCGCGGACTGGACGTATCGGACCCTCAACCGCCGGACACGGTCTTCTTACGTGCCGTAAAGGGCGAGTTTGATATTGTTGTGGCGATGTATCACGACCAGGGCCATATCCCGATGAAGCTGCTGGCTTTCGACTATGGCGTGAATGTCAGCATTGGATTGCCAATTATCCGCACCTCGGTCGATCATGGCACTGCCTTCGATATCGCCGGAACAGGTCGTGCGCGCGAAGATAGCCTGCTGGCAGCCATAGATGTGGCGCTGCAGATGGTGGCAGCACACAGCCAGTCGTCCTGATACCCGCATGTGCCTCAACTGAGCTGCCGCACCGGAGCGGCAGTTGCCCGCGAGCCTTGTGTAACCAATGCCCAGGTCTATGCAGACTGCCCGCATCATGCTACGCGAACCCTCAATCCGCGGTCTTATACTTCAACGTAACTGTTCAGGGGTGAAGCAGGGATGCAACAAAATGTAACCGTTTCGATGCCCTATGGCGATGCCAGGCTGGATCTGAAGGTGCCAGCGCGAAACCTGCTGGCAGTGCTTTCTCCTCGCGACACGCCTGCATGCGACGATCCGGCTGCTGAAGTGCGGCGCTGCCTCCAGATGCCGATTGGAAGCCCTCCATTACGCGAGGCAGCGCGTGGTGCGCGGAACGTGGTCATCTGTGCCGACGATCTCACGCGCCAGACGCCAGTCCACCTCATCATCCCAGCCCTGCTGGATGAGTTGAATGCCAGCGGCATACGCGACGAGCAGGTGAAGGTGCTCATCGCGTTGGGTACGCACCGTCCCATGACTCCCCGTGAGATCGACAGCCATTATGGAGCAGAAGTCACCCGGCACGTGCGTGTGGTCAACCACCAGTGGCAGTCAGACGATGCTCTGGTGAACCTGGGAACCACACCCAATGGCACGCCTGTATCAGTCAACCGCCTCGCGATGGAGTCAGACTTCCTGATCGGTCTGGGTAGCATCGTGCCGCATCACATCCCTGGCTACTCGGCAGGTGCAAAGATTATTCAGCCTGGAGTGTGTGGAGCGGTCACTACGGGTGCGACACACTACCTGAGCACGCGCGCACCGCGTTCGTACCTGGGTCAGGTGGAGAACCCCGTGCGCGCCGAGCTGGAGGCTATCGCCGGGCAGGTCGGACTGAAGGTGATTCTCAACACGGTATTGGACCCTGCTGGGCGTCTGGTGCAGGCTTTTTATGGCGACTTTATCCGCGCACACCGGGAGGGAGTACGGCGCGCGCAACAGGTGTACGGCGTGCCGGTTCCAGGCATGGCCGACATCGTGGTTGCCGGTTCACACCCCTGTGATATTGAGTTCTGGCAAGCACATAAATCACTCTATCCGTCTGAGATCAGTGTGAAAGCAGGCGGCAGCATCATCATCGTAACGCCCAGCCCCGAAGGAGTGTCGGTGATGCACAACGACCTGCTGGAGTTCGCCGCCCTCCCTTCCGAACGCATCGACACGATGATCCGGCGAGGTGAGGTGAAGGATGTCGTCTCGGCAGCAGTGGTGCTGGCGTGGGCCAAAACCCGAGAGCACGCGCCTGTCAGCTTGGTGAGTGAGGGCATCTCACGAGAAAATGCACTGGCGTTGGGTTTCACACCGTATGCAAGTGTGGACGATGCATTACAGGCTGCCCTGCGCAGGCATGGCCCGGACGCGACCGTCAGTGTGCTCACCCACGCTCCGGACACTCTGCCCATCCTGCCGTAATATCGTCCACGAATCAACACAAATGTGTCAAACGGTTACATTACCCAACAAACTCGGTATCCCTCCGATATGCCCTGTGCATACGCACGTACCCCTTTCCATGCTTCTTATTCGTGCCTGTTCGTGAAGATTCGTGGGAAAAACAATGGTAACCGTCATAGCCGACGACCTGACCGGCGCGTGCGATACGGGAGCAGCGTTTGCGCAGCGTGGATTCCGCACCCTGGTGCGGATTACATTACAGGCTGGCAACAGACACTCTGATGATCAACCGTCTGGTGGCATGCCCGATGTGCTGGTGCTCAACACAGAGAGCCGCTACCTGCCACACGCAGACGCCGTGGCCGCCGTTCGCGCCGCCGGTATGCTATTACTACCTCTCAAGGTAGGAGCTATTGTTTACAAGAAGATCGATTCAACACTGCGCGGCCACCCGGGAGACGAGCTGCATGCACTGCTGGACGCTATGCAGCTCGATACTGCCCTCGTTACGCCGGCGTTCCCGGCCCAGGGTCGTACTGTCGTGAACGGCCAGCTTATGGTGCATGGTCAGCCTCTCGAGCTAACCCTATTTGCCCACGAAGGCGCGCACGGGCGGCTGGCAGAGGTCTTTGCCCATTCCAGCCGTCCCGTGCACATGCTCACGTCAGACGAGGTACGTCACGACCTGTGTCGTAGGGCCGATTCCTTGCGGTCGCTCCCTGGGCAAGGGCAAACCTTGCCCCGGCCCTTGCCATCCGATCGCCTGGCGTATGACTCGGGCATCATCATCGCCGACGCGCAGACCGACACCGACCTGGAGCTGCTCGTGCGATGGGCGCTCGCCAGAGGAGTGCGTCTGCTATGCGGCTCTGCCGGGTTAGCCACCGCACTGGCCAGCCAGCTTCAGGCACCGGGCAACTCCCATGCAGTATTGACTGGACCGACCGGTCCCGTACTCATCATCGCCGGCAGTCTGCACCCGTCGACGGTTGGCCAGGTGCAATACGCGCACGGGCGCGGCGTCCCCGTCATTCAACCCACCGCGGATTGGCTGTCGGGCGATGCCGGCGTTACGGCTACACTGGCCGATGAGATCACGACCAAGCTACAGCGCATGGGGTGCGCGGTGCTGACCACCTCCGGACTTGCTGAATCGCCACTCGGCCGTCTCGCGGTGGCGCGCCAACTCGGCGCCATAGCGGTAAAAGTAGCTTCACGCATGGCGTTCGGCCGGCTGGTGTTGACAGGTGGCGATGTGGCAACAGCAGTCTGCACGGCGCTGGGCGCACATTGGCTGCTGCTGACTGGTGAAGCGCAACCAGGCATCGCTATAGGCGAATTGGCTGATGGGCGCTACGCCGGGCTGCAGGTTATTACCAAAGCAGGGGGGTTCGGTGCCGAAGACGCCCTGATGCGGCAGATTGGCATCAACCCGATGTTGCACTAGGTATGTGTGTTTCAATCCTATACTTCACGACATGGGAGTGTGGATATGATTTACGACAACATAAAGAATGCCCAAACCTATGCCAACCTCGGCCCTCGCTTTCGGCAGGCCTTTGATTACCTGAAGTCCACCGATCTGGCGTCGTTGCCAGTCGGGCGCATCGAGCTGGATGGCCAGAAAATGTACGTGATGGTGCAGGAATACACCAGTAAACTAAAAGAACAGGGCAGGTGGGAGGCGCACAGGCGCTATGTTGACCTGCAGTTTATCGTTAGCGGCAAGGAAAAGATGGGCTATGCATCGCTCGATCGCCTGACGCTGGGCGACTACAATCCGGACAAAGACTTTCAAGCGCTCTCGGGTGAAGGAGTTTTGCTACCCATGGGGCCGGGTGACTTTATGCTGTTGTGGCCGCAGGATGCCCACATGCCAGGCATGGCCGATGAGTCTCCCATGCCGGTGAGGAAAGTGGTTGTCAAGATCGCTGTGGAATAAGGTCGATTTGGGCGATGTACCAATCCACCATAGTCCACAGTTCAGGGAAAGACACAAACAATTTATACGCTTTACGGTGCCGCTGCTCTTCTTGCATTCGGTGAAGCGTGTGTGGCGATAGCCTCAATCAGTTGAGGCCATAATGATTGCGCTGGGAAACCGTGCCCCCAACCCTCGATGACGAGTAACTCGCAACACGGAATCGCTTTCGCCGTGGCAAGGCCCAGTTCCACCGGCACAAGCGGGTCTGCGTCACCGTGGATTACGAGGGTGGGAGTGGTAATGCCTGGCAGCTGCGCATACCAGTCCGGTGTAACAGCCATTGCCGCCGCATGTCCCACACGACCTTCTATGGTCAGGCCACGCGCATGGAGCGCTTCACCCTGTGCGCGCAGAAAGGCGGTGTCACGCCTGTAACGTGCTCCGCTGATGAACTGCTCCCAGGCAACGAACTCCTGCAGAAACGCTTCCTTCTCGGTGCTCTCGGGCATCTTTACAGGGAAGCCGCCTAGGCCTGGGCCAGGTAGATCGGCGCCTTTGGCAAACGTCTGCATTAACGTTATGGTTCGCAACCGGTCGCGATGATGAATGGCCATCAGCTGCACCAGACACCCGCCCATCGAAATGCCCACAACGTGCGCCTGATCCACACCCAGCCAATCCAGCAACCCTGTGGCGTCATGGACCATATCGAGAAACGAGTAGGGTGTGCGAGACGCCGCAGGCCCTGCGGCTGGCTGAGTGAGCTGCGTCACCTTACTTGATTTGCCCACATCACGGTGATCATAGCGAATCACCCAGAACCCCCGTGCAGCGAGCGCCGAGCACAGAGCCGCGTCCCACTCGATCATCTGGTTGCCCATCCCCGCTTCCAACAACAGAGCCGGGGAGCTTGAGTCGCCAAAGGTGTCGTAGCAGATTTCAATGCCATTGGCATGCGCCATGGCGGTGCCTCGTCCTGTGGTCATGGGAAGATGGCTTCCAGCAATTGCGGCGTATGCATCCGCACCATATCGCTGGTGATGGCATTGGCTCTGGCGATATCGCGATACAGGAAGGCGCTCTGGCGCGGCTTGCGTACCTGGGTGAGTGGGTCCATCTCATAGAGCCCAAACTTCATGCGCCAGCCTTCGGACCATTCGAAGTTGTCGATAAACGACCAGTGATAATAACCGGCCACCGGGAGGGATGACTGGATGGCGCTCCACAGCACACGTAAATGGCGGACCAGGAAGCTGGGGCGCAGATCGTCATCGGCATCGGGCAGACCGTTTTCCGTGATGTAAATCGGCAGCCTGTAGCGCGCCAACCGTTTGAGCAGCGGCATCAAGCCTTCCGGATACACTTCGCCATATTCGAAGTCGCTCATCATGGCACCCGGCATATTCACCAGCCTGCCAAAGAGCGTACCCGGGCTATGCGGGTCGTAAACCGTACACTGGCGGGAGTAATAATTCAAGCCGATCCAGTCCAACGTGCCACGCAGAGATCGCGCACTGGGTGGGTGCCCCAGACGCAGCAACAAATCCCAGCGCCCTTTGGTAAGCGCGTTCAAAATGCTTTGATTAAAGATCTCGTCTTGGAAGGCCGCTACAAGCCCATCAAGAGGGTGGCCATCACGCAAAGGGTGCATGTAGCGCATATGGTGGGCTATCCCCACCCGCGCCTGCCTCTGGTGCTGGTGCAAAACCTGGTAAGCCGCCGCGTGACCCAGCAGCATATTGCACAAGACCGCCATGCCACGTTGCAAATGATTCACCACGCCAGGTGGCATGTCGCCATCGGTAACGTAGCCCAGCAGGGCGTAGACGTTGGGTTCATTGATGGTACACCACAGATCGCACAGGTCGCCCATCGTCTGCACCACTTTGGTAACGAACCGTGCGAAGAGCGGCACACTGACATCAGTATGTTCCCAGCCACCACGCTCTTCCAGCCACAGAGGATTGGTGAAGTGGTGCAGGGTGACCATTGGCTCAATGCCGCGCTGGCGCAAGCCCTTCAGCATCGTGCGATAGCGCTCGATGGCGGCCTCGTCAAAAACCCCTTCATGCGGCTCGATGCGGCTCCACTCAACGGACAGGCGATGGGCATTCAGCCCCAACTCCACCATGCGATCGAAGTCGGCTTCCGCATTGTTCCACCAGTCACACGCACGGCCGGATTTATCACTATTGAGGATGTGGCCAGGCGTCTGTTCCCATTCCCACCATTGATTGTTATTGTTATTCCCCTCTACCTGGTGAGCGGCCGTAGCCGTTCCCCACCGGAAGTCCTTGGGGAAGTTAAACGTTGCATCAACCATAACTTTGAATTAGTACTCGTTATCAATAAAACGGAATATTAGAGACAGGAAGCTGCAAATCAACCATGGGTCACCGGCTTACGGTGACCCAGTGCGTCACGGAACAGCTAAATTCAATGAGCACATGAAATACGACCTGATTGGATACAAATGAATAAATCGCAGCTTAAGCGATGTGACCTTTCACCGGGACCGGCGCCAGATACGTACCCGGCTTTACATCAGACAGCCAATCTCAAATCTCCCGTCTCAAATCGTCAACCGTACCTCTGCATTCCACTTATGCACTAAGGCCGGAAGTTTTCCTGAATCGGCGTGCCTGGCTAAAGAGCCACCAGCGGAGTGGGGAGAACACCTGCGCCCATGCACCGATATGGCGCACGATCTGACCACCATAGCCGCGCTTAAAGCGATAAACACCCCACAACCCGTCGTCGCGGTCTTTAAAATTAGCCTCGAGCACCGGTTCATCCTCGTCAGGAATGCCCCATAGGTCGTAGGTCACACAGCCGCGTGCACGCGCCCAACGGATCCCTTCCCATTGCAGCAGGTAGGTGGGCATCAGTTCCCGGAAATCGTTCGAGCTGGCGCCATAGAGGTAAGTAGCCCGCTTGCCATTGGCAACGACGATCATCCCTGCCAGTGGACGCTTTTCATATTCGGCGATCAGCAAGTCTGCGGCATGTACATTCATGCCATTGAACAACTGCATAAACAACTGATAGTATCCCAGCGGGTGGATGGAAAAGATATCACGCCTGGCAGTGGCCTGCATCATGGCATAGAACATGGGCAGGTCCTCAGCATCGCCCTTACGCACACTGACGCCTTTGCGCCGTGCCAGGCCGATGTTGTATCGCGTCTTTTGCTTCATCAATGCCAGGATGTCGACTTCCTCTTCGACGTCCAGATTCACCCAGATGGTGCGCCGTGGTTGCACGTGCAGATCGACGGGCCGCAGATTGGACATCTGTAGTGTGCGCTGGTCGGAAGGCGTGTCGAGCAGCCCCGGCTCAATGACCATGCCAATGGCACCGCGGCTGCGCGCCAGCTTGCTCGTGGTGCGGATCACGGCCGTGGCCAAGTCACGATCGTCCCAGTTGACCACCGGCCCGCGAGGCACATAGGCGAGTGTACCCAATCCAAATGGCAGTCGGCGAAAAAGCACCACGGAGCCGCCCACCAGTTCGGCATTCGCGTTTACGAGACTGGCACGCAACGCCCTCCAGCCATACGAACTTTTCAGCTCACCCCATAGAGTCGTTTGCAGAAAGTGCCCGTAGGGATGCTGCTCGACGAAGGCATCCCATTTGGCAGGCGGAAATACCGGAGGCTTTTTCTCTCTACGCGCGCGAGTCGGTTCTTCTGGGGTAAACATCTCTCGATCTTTGATTTTTTATTTCCGACTTTCGATTGACTGGCATGGTAGCGGGGCAGAAGAACGCGATCCTTATTGCACATCAAAAATCGAAAATGACACAATCGGGGAACCGGGATTTGAACCCGGGACCTCTGCGACCCGAACGCAGCGCGCTACCAGACTGCGCTACTCCCCGACTGTGGTTCATGTTACCACAAGTCAAAAGAATCCGAAATGTACTACTGGACGCGCCAGGCTCCATTCTGCAGCCTGTAATGCAACAGGGTCGGCAGGGTAATGTCGCCATTGGCGTCGAACGACCATTTGCCCAGTACGCCGTCGAAATTGTGGGTGTGGAACATGGCGCTGAGCAGCGTTGTGCGATCCTTTAGGCACACCTTGCCCATGGCCGCCAGCACGACACTCGCCGCCTCATATCCATACACAGCCGCACTGTCTGGAGCGGAGTTATAGCGGCTCTGGTAGTCCTGAACAAACTTCTGACCTTTTGGCGGCAGTTTATCCAGCGCCACACCATCCGCCACCGCGTAAGCGCCTTCCGCTGCGCTGCCAGCCGTGGTGATGAATCCCGTGCTCATAATGGCTGACGTGCCGATAAACCTGGTAGTTGCTCCCGCCTTGCGCATCTGCGCCAGCACCTGCCCGGCGGTTAGTGGATCCAGGCCTCCATAAAAAACGGCATCCGCACGCATCGCCTGACCTGCCAGTACCAGCAGGTTACCGGATTTCAGGTCCACCTGGTTGCGGCCGATCACCTGCAAGTCAGCCTGCTGTGCGGCCCTTTGAAACGCATCCGACGGGCCATGGCCGAACTGCTCCGCATCGTCAATGATGAACACCGACTTTGCGCCAAGTGCTTTGGCCCAGCTGGCCGCGTCTGCGCCCTGCACATCCTGTGGCGCGACCAGGCGCATGAAATTGCGCACCCCCATATAAAAATAGGAGTCGGGCTCGCTGGGTCCATAGGGCTTGGTCAGGCCAATGTAGTCAGCGCCGGGGCTGAGCATGGCCAGGCCAGCTTTATCCAGCACCGGCATCGACACGCGTGCTGCGCCGGAATCCAGAGGCCCGATGTAGGCCATCGCATCCGCATCCTGACCAGCTTTCCGGGCATTGGCCTCCTCGCGCAACGTATCGTAGTCCGGCCCAGAGGCCACGTCGTTCAGCGACTCATAGGTGATCTTGAATAAGCCATTGCACAGTGTGCCGCCCTCGGTTTGTGTGGTGATAGCCAAGTGGATGGCATTCACTACCGACTGTGCCTCGCTGGCGCGCGCACCCGTCAGCGGCAGGCTGGAGTAGATTTTAAGGATGGTCCCAGGCGGAATGGGCGTCACCGTGGGAGTAGGTTCCTCCGTTGGCTCCGCCGTAGGTCCGGCAGGCGTCTCGGTTGGGGCAGGCGCAGGAGCCGGAGTGCTCTGACATGCCGCGGCAACCAGCGCAATGACCGCCATGATGCACAGTAGTCTTCTCATCACCGCCGCCGGGAGCGTCGAGTCTTCTATTATGGGTTTCTGTTTCATAGTTCCTGACCCGCAGCCATCTAGGATGCTATACCCAGGTAGGCATTCTTCACCTGCGGGTTCTCACTCACCTCCCTGGCAGTGCCATGTACCACAATGTTACCCGTTTCGAGCACGTAGGCGCGGTGTGCCACGGACAGCGCCATAAGCGCGTTCTGCTCAACCAGGAGAATACTGGTACCCTGTGAATTGATCTCGCGGATGATTCGGAAAATTTCTTCTGTCAGAATAGGGCTCAGGCCCATGGACGGTTCATCGAGCAGCAACAGGCTGGGACGGCTCATCAGCCCGCGCCCCATGGCCAGCATCTGCTGCTCGCCACCTGATAGGGTTCCTCCCAGCTGGTTCATGCGTTCTTTCAGGCGTGGGAAGCTGGCGAAGACGC
This sequence comes from Chloroflexota bacterium, assembly GCA_021788625.1. Lineage (GTDB taxonomy): Bacteria > Chloroflexota > Anaerolineae > J036 > Brachytrichaceae > CAIXPS01. Next base: position 14,097 of record JAJYKL010000008.1, on the reverse strand, counting down.
GCTGCATCGTAGCCTGAATCTCACTCGGGTCGCGACGCGTGTAGGCACCCATCTCCAGGTTCTCCTGCACGGTCAGAGGTGCGAAGATTTTACGCCCCTCTGGAACCTGACTGATGCCCAGTCGTACGATCTGCTCAGGTGTCACAGTACCTATCTCCTGGTCACGGAAGCGAATGGAGCCACCGCGTGAGCGCAGAAGGCCTGAAATCGTACGCAGTGTTGTGGACTTGCCTGCCCCGTTGGCTCCGATGAGTGTGACGATCTCACCCTCGGCCACGTGAAATGAAATACCTTGCAGCGCGTGAATGGCTCCGTAGTAGACGTTCAGATTCTCAACTTCAAGTAGCATGGATTCCTCACTCGACACGCACCGCACCTTTGCCCAGGTAGGCTTCGACCACGCGCGGGTTATCCTGAATTTCAGTGGGTGTCCCGCGTGCAATCACCTCGCCAAAGTCCATTACCGAGATCCGTTCGCAAATCCCCATCACAAATCGCATCTGGTGCTCAATCAACAGGATGGTCAGGTTGAATCGCTCCCGAACAAAGTGGACCAGGTCCATTAAGGTGACAATCTCAGCCGGGTTCATGCCTGCGGCGGGTTCGTCCAGCAGGAGCAGGCGCGGATTTGACGCCAGCGCACGCGCGATCTCCACACGGCGCTGCTCGCCATAGGGTAGATTCCTGGCCAGTTCGTCCTGGACACGCTCCAGTTTAAAGATCGCCAGGAAGTCCTGTGCGCGTTCAGTCAACTCACGTTCCTGAATGGTGAACCGGCGGGCTCGGACGGTGGCATCCAGCAAATTGTATCCGGCGTGCGCATGATACGCGATGCGGACGTTATCCAAAACGCTCAGGTTCTGGAACAGACGAATGTTTTGGAAGGTGCGTCCCACTCCCAACTGGGTGATTTCGTGCGGTTCCAGGCCTTCGATGTCTTCACCCCCCAGAAGAATCCGGCCGCCGCTTGGAACGTAAAGCCCACTGATCATGTTAAACACCGTGGTCTTTCCGGCTCCGTTGGGTCCGATCAGCCCGGCCAGCTCACCCTGTTTCACCACCAGATCGAAGTCGTTAACTGCGCGCAGCCCGCCGAAGAATTTCACCAATTTGCGAATCTCAAGCGCCGGTACAGTCTCCGCCTGGTGTGCCACGTCCGTCGCCGTTATTGTGGTAGTCATGGTTTGATCCCTCTGCCTTCACCTGGCAACCGGAGTGGCTTCTACGGGGCCTGGTTGAATGGCTGGCGGTTCTGGCTTGCGTTGCTTTGCAGCGGGCGGATGCAAAAAGCCCCACTCCACCTTGCCCAGCAGGCCCTGGGGTCTCAACAGCATCACCAGCAGGAGCGTGATCGGGTACAGAACGAAACGCCAGGTGGGTGCCTCAGGGCCGAGATAGCCCAGGACCACCCTCAGTAGACCTTCCAGGAAGAAAATCCAGCCGAAGGTCGCCACCAGGGTACCCGTCATGCTGCCCAGGCCCCCGAACACAATAATGATCAGAGGATTGAACCCGGTGATGAAGTCGAAGGTGCCGGGACTGAGGAAGCCAATGTAATGGGCGTACACCCCACCGCCGATGCCGGCAAATAAACTACCGATGACAAATGACAGCAGCTTGTGGCTGGCGACATCAATGCCCATGGCTTTGGCCGCGGTTTCATCTTCGCGAACCGCCATAATAGCTCGGCCCGTGCTGGAGTGAATCAGGTTGCGCATGACCACCAGGACCAGGATCAGGAAAACAAACGCCCAGAACCAGGTTGTGAGCTGCGGTATGCCCACCATGCCACGGCCGCCTTTCATCTCGGGGAAAGGCAGGATCGTGTCAGTATTGACCATCAGCGTGTTCACCACGATGGTAAAGCCCAGGGTGGCGATGCCAAAGTAATCGCTGCCAAGAGAAAGGACGGGTAAGCCAAACAGGAAACTCACTTCTGCCGCGAAGACACCTGCAATGAGCACGGCTAAGACAAAGACAACCTGCAGCACCAGGTCGCTACTTAGCAAACCAGGTGAATTCGAGGTGCCGAATAACGGACTCAGCATTCGGCCGAGTGGCGCCCCGATGACCAGTGCCACCGTCGCGGCAATCACTGTGCCGATCAGAAATAACGTAAACGCCGACAGTACAGGCAGGCTGCGATAACGCTGCAGATAACGGTTGAGACCCAGAATGACCAGCCCCACCAGGATAACGCCCAGGCCGGCGACGAGCAACCCACTCGCGTCGCCTCTGGTCCAGCGGAAGGTGATATCTGCGGCTGCATAGGCGCCCAGGCCATAGAAACCCCACTGGCCCAAGCTGAACTGGCCATTGAAGCCATAGATGAGATTCAACCCCAGCGCGACCATGGCCATGGTACAGGCCTGGAACAACAGGCCCGTATCGAAGTCGTTGAGAATCGTAAAACCGCCGCCAAGCGGCAGGGAGATGGCGAGTTGGATAATGCCGAACGCCGCGATGATGCCGGCGATTTTCACCCACTTGGACGCATGGCCCATCACACGCAGCAGACCATACAACCAGGCCAGTACCGCCACAATCTTGACGATGCTGATCACCAATGAGAAAGGATTCATCTCCATGACGGCTTCCTCCTACGCCTTTTCGCCCTCAGGCTCACCGAAGATGCCGGTGGGCCGCACCAGCAGAACGATGATGAGAATGGAGAAAGCGATCGCGTCACGCATGGGCGTGGAGATGTAGCCTGCCGTGAGTGACTCGGCCTGGCCCATGATAAGCGCTCCCACAAACGCGCCGGGGATGCTTCCAATGCCCCCCAGCACGGCCGCTACAAATGCTTTGAGACCGGGCAATATGCCCATGAGCGTATTGATTGAGGGATAGGCGATGGCATACAGCACACCGCCCATACCGGCCAGCGCCGCACCAATGGCGAACGTGATGGAAATGACCTGGTCGGCGTTAATTCCCATAAGTTGCGCCGTTTGCTTGTCAAAAGCCGTGGCGCGCATGGCTTTACCAGTTTTGGTCCGCCGCACCAAAAACTGCAGCGCCACCTGCATCAGGATGGATGCCACCATGATAATGATGGCGATATTGGAAAACGTAATACTCCCGATGGGCGCTGCCTGACCGGCCACCACCAGGTGGATGCCATCTTTGATATACCAGGTGACGACGCTAAACGGGCGCTGGTAAGGAATAAAGCGCGCCGTGAACACAAAGTTGAGCGCGCCAAAGTATTCCAGGAAAAACGAAACACCTATCGCTGTGATGAGGGCTGTGATGCGTGGTGCGGTGCGCAGCGGCCGGTAGGCCACCCGTTCGATGACGGCCGCCATCATGGCGCACACGATCATGGATAACAGGATGACGGTGATGGAACCGATGACTACGGCCACTCCGACAGGAATGCCAGGAAAGACCACCGTCGGCCACAAGTGCAGGTTGAAGTACGACACGGCAAAATAACTGACAAATGCACCGACCATGAAAACATCGCCATGGGCGAAGTTGATCAACCGCACAATGCCATAGACCATCGTATAACCCAGGGCAATCAGCGCATAGACGAAGCCGAGTTGCAGGCCACTGATGACAATCTGGATAAAAAGCTGTGGGTTATCAAAAAAACTGCGTACCAGAACGATGATCGCCAGAACCGCCAGGAGCAACAGGAAGCCCTTGCCAATCCAGGCCAGATGCGCACCCGGATGGCGCGCAATGACTCGCGTAGGTTGTGATGGATTCGCCTGTTGCATCGGCGTAATACCTCCAGCAGGCTGGTCCGGTTAGTTGCCGTGGCAACCCGGATGCTGTTTCGTTATCAGAGTGGGAAAACAGGACATGTTCCAAATCGTGAAAGGAGGGCGGAATGGTTTCCGCCCTCCTCTGTTGCATCTTTGCGCAGACGTTGGTGAGTCCTTATGGGTTGACGATTGAGTTGAACGAGACCTTGCCGTCTTTCACCTGCAGAATCGTGGCCGACTTCACCGGGTTGTGGAACTGATCGTAAGTGATCTTGCCCGAAATACCGCTGAAGCTGATCTTGGCCAACGAATCCTTCACCACTGAGGGATCAGTGCTGTGAGCGTTCTGAATGGCTGTGAGAAGAATGTTGGTCGCGTCATAGGCCAGAGCAGCCAGCGCATCTGGAACTTTCGGCTGCTGCTTTTCATCCTTATACTTGGCACCATAAGCCTTGACGAAGGCCTGCACTTCGGGGCGTGTATCTTCGGCTGAGTAGTGATTGGTGTAATACCCACCATCAGCAGACTTCAGGTCCAGGTCGGGCGAGTCCCAACCATCGCCGCCCATAAACGGCGTTGTGATACCTTTTTCTTTCGCCTGCTTGGTCACCAGGTTGACAATGTTGTAGTAGTCGGGCAGGTAGATCACATCGGGTTTGGCATCGGCGACTTTGGCCAGGATGGCCGAGAAGTCCGTGTCTTTGGAGGTGTAGTTCTCCTTGCCGACAATCTTGCCTCCCCCGGCGACGAACGCCTTCTCGAAATAGTCCGCCAGGCCTTTAACGTAGTCATTCGCCTGATCTTCCATGATGAAGGCCGTCTTGGCTTTGAGGGAATGGAGAGCAAAGTTGGCTCCCACCTGCCCCTGGAAGGGGTCGATGAAGCAGGCGCGGAAAATGTAGTCCTTCACCTTACCATTGGCGTCAACGGTTACTGAGGGGTTCGTAGAGGTGGGGCTGATCTGGATAACTTTCTTCGAATTGGCGTAGTCTGAAATTGGAATAGATGCATTGGAGCAGACTTCGCCGATAATGAATTTGATGCCGTCCTGCTCCACAACTTTCTTGGCTGCATTCAAAGCAGGATCGGGTGTGCATTGACTATCTTCAACCTGTGCAACGACCTTTTGGCCGTTCACTCCGCCTTTGGCGTTCCATTCGTCGATGGCCAGCAACGCTCCATCGCGTGTGGACACACCGAAAGTGGGGACAGGACCGGTCAGAGGCGCAAGTATGGCAACCTTGAGTTCATTACCGCCACCTCCCAGCGCACCCCCTAAAGCACCACTGCAGGCGGTAAGCGCGAGAGATGCGGCGAAGAACACGGACATAATTTTAGATGCGCGCATCGTAACTTCTCCTCCGAAATGATGAGATGCTATGTCAGATTTTGACGTTCAATGATACCGGTTATAAATCCCGGTCGCTTCGTAACTCGGGAGGCCCAATCCCACAATAATATGTAAATGCATCTATGGGCTTCTGTCACCTCGTATCAGTGGGGGAAAGCTTATGCCATGGTAAGGTTCGGGCAATACAAGGAGCGTTCTAGCAAACGCTCCAGAGCGGACATGGCAAGTTCGTCTCTGCCCGTCGCCTACTCCTCCTGGATCGCAGGACTCTACTCACATGGCTAACTTGCCTATTCATCGTATCGCCAGGCATCAGGAACTGACCATACTGTCGCAAAGTAGGCGGTATTATAGGATTCAGTATTTTAAATGTCAACTAAACTTGACACACTAAATGAACTACCCTATACTCTTTCCCCAGTCCGGCCATGCTGGCACACAAGATCACCACGAGCGTTGCAACAGCCCCATCTGAGAGATAGGTGGGAGATCAATACCATGAACTTGCGCCGAATAATCACCACACGTCCTGGAATCCGCCTGATCCTGGTCCTGCAGATTGTCTCCTTGTTATTATTCCCGGCTGCATCATTTTCACCTAATACACAGGAATGGTGGCTTCCCGTGTTGCTGGCCATCATGGTTCTCGTCGCTGATGTGGAGATCATCATCCGGCGCAGCGAAAGTACGTGGCCGTGGTACTTGATGTCCTTCGCGCAAGGCTTCAATCTGATCAGCCGCTTAATGTTGCTGTGGGCACACGCCACCCTCCCCGTCGACGGCGTTATGTTGGTAAATACCCCCTACATTGCCCTGACGTTCGCCAGCATGGTGATCTCTATCTGTATATTGATTTACACGGAATGGCCTGAGGTTCGCTCCGGTCTGCTCAGACCACTTACCGCCAAGTGAAGGAAAGGAGACGGAGCAAGAGGAAGAATATTCCTCCCACATTGTCCGTACCTGCTACCCCGCGATTCATCAACCGGACTGCTGCAGTTCCGCCAGAGCGGCCTGGTATACCTCGAAGTCGTACCGGCTATACAACACCATGCGTACTTCGTCAAACCAGTCAGGCTGGGCTTTTAGGAATGCCATAATCGTCGATAGTGCAACTCGTGCAGCCTGTTCCACCGGATAGCTATATATCCCCGTGCTGATAGATGGGAAAGCAACGGTGTGCAGTCCACGATCCATAGCCAATTGCAGGCTGTTGCGATAACATGCGGCCAGCAACTCGGCCTCTCCTCGGCTACCGGAGAGCCAAACTGGCCCGACCGTATGAATGACATGCCTGGCAGGCAGCCGGCCTCCCGTCGTTATTACTGCCTGACCCGTAGGTAATCCGCTGGTATGGCTCGTTTCGCGAAGCTGCCGACACTCCGCCAGTATGTCGGGCCCACCTGCGCGATGGATCGCCCCGTCGACGCCTCCACCACCCAACAGGCTGCTGTTGGCGGCATTCACGATGGCATCCACATCTTGAGTTGTGATGTCGCCTTGCACGAGTGCCAATTGGGTATGTCCGATTATTGATGTCACAGCTATTCCTCCCACGTTCAGGTTTACGCTATCGCCTGATCCATCTCTTTCGAAAGCATGATGTATTTGCGGAAGGTGCGGAAACCGAACCTGGCGTAAAAGTCGACCAGCACCAGCCAGTCGATGACGCATCCACGCACGCCGTTACATCTCAGGTGGCGCAGTCCGCCGTCGAGGAGCGCACTGCCATAGCCCTGTCCACGCCGGTCGACACTCACACCAATCGAGCCCAGTTGTCCCCATGGGTGTGGCAGGCGGTGCATATAGAAGCGGTCCAGAGGACGCAACGAGTCCTCGAAGCTCACCAGACAGCAGCCATCGATTCCACGCTCGCTGAACAGTAGAATGTAGTCTGATAGACGTATACCCGCACGCAGCAGCTCTTCGCATTCATAGCGCCACCCACCATTGAATTCACGACGCAGGAAACTGAGCATGGTCTCTTCATCCCCTGCACGAGCTGGACGCACCAGCACACCATGGGTCTGGCGCCCAGGCGATAGTGTGTCATAGTCGCTCAGGTCGGCAGACATATCCCATACCACTCCGTGACGGGGAGATTGCTTATAGCCCTGCTGTATGAAAAAAGGCGCTGTGCCCAGCTCGTCCGGCACACCCGGAACGAAGGGCTGGAAGCCGGCACCGAGGGTTACGCGTGTACAACCCTGCTCGTGTAACCAACCTTCAGCCCAGGACAGTAACTCCCGGCCATGACCTCTGCGTTGAGTCGTTGGAGCGACAGCCAGTGCATCGATATATCCCCGCTCGGGTGACGACGCAGAGGGGTCGCCTTTCAGCACACTGGCCAGCACAAATCCTGCTGGTTGGCCATGTGAGACCACCAATTGTCCAGCCTGGCGCTTGCCAGTGTGCGGCTCCACGTTGTAGGCTACAAAGCGCTGGCTAATGGACAGGTCTGGTCCGCATGCCACCGTCCATAGCTGCGCTGCCGCAGCGAGGTGCGCGGGGTTTGCCACATCAAAAGGTTCCAGCATCCCTGAATACCACCTTTAGCCTATGACAGCAGCGCGCCGGCTCCGGTTCCTCTGGCCTGTGAGGTCAAGATTAACGCGGCAAGCGCTCATTGCGTGATGCCAATTGCGGGAATGGTGCATGCGGCTCCTGCTGATACCAATACCCCACCGATGCAATCTCATCGGTCAGCGGTTGGAACTTGCCTCCCGGCCACCAACCCAGCGCCTGTATGGTCACCTTCAGATCGGTGTGGAATCGGATCGGGTCCATGATATGCCAGCGATAGAGCCCGTGCTTTGGAACGCGCTCGCCTTCCTTCTGCCACAGTGGATAACCTGTGTAGGGACCGGTGAATGGTTCACCGAATCCCCATGCGCCACAAAAATAGTCTTCGGTGCCGGTGCCACAAATCGTGGGAGACTCCTGGTCACCGTCCAGGTAGAACTTAATCTCGCCCTCGCCCCACCAACCGTCAGACATCTGTACCCACGCCAGGTAGGTACCCACATACTGTCCATTGCCTCGAATACCTTCCAGGATGATGTGCTCGGGGTAGTCACGCCGGGTCATGCCGATGCGCCACTGAGCATGGAATGTACCCAGGTCGGCTGGCAGCGAACCCAGGGCATAGGTGATCTGATAAAAAAATCCGTCGATCGCCTCGTCACGCTGGTTCTCCACAGTAATACGTGCAGATCGATAGAACGGCATGGGCCAGTAGCTGTTAAAACCTCCGCTGGGGTTGACTGCTATCGCGAGGGAAGTAATGCGAGTGCGCAAGCCATGACCACAAGCAAAGAAGTCACCCAAAGGTACTTCGACGGAGGGCGTCTCCTCACCATCCCAAAACATGCGCACAATACAGTCGCGGTAGGCCTTCGGGTCGACGGTGATCCAGATATGCTGGATGAGCCCACAGCCTGTGATGTCGGCGAGGGTGGTGGTAGTGCCGGGTTGCAATGTAATGCACGGACGCACTTTCCAGCCTTTGCCCAACTCGCGAGCCGGATCGCGCTGGCCCTGTGGCGTGGCTTTGGCACCACCGGCACGCTCACCGGTTGGGTTTTCGGCACTGATGGAGCGTGTTTCGAAGTCACCCAGAACAGGCAACCCGCCCAGGCCAAACTGGCGGTTATTCAACAACATGTTCGTATGACCTCCTTATGCGTTCAGGTATGGCAAGTGTGCACCGTGTGGGGCAGAATGGCAAATCCAATCAAGCTCAATGGGTCCGCCACGCATGCAACTGGTTGTGGTTCCTGGCTGCGCTCGCCACTCGCCGATTTGTTCGGTAACTGGGCGAAAGCTGGTTGGAATGAGGACCGTGACAGGCTGGCGGAAGGGTCATGATCCGAGACCGGCAGGTTCTGATCAGGTGGCTGCCGAGACCAATCGCTCAAGGCCTTGAATTAGTGTGCGAAGGCGATCAACATGCAAACAATGAACACAGCCGTCACCAGCAGCACCACCAACAGCACCCGCCGCGACTCCTGATCGTTGGTATAGGACTCCTTCGAATTCGACTGATCTTCTCCCTGCACTGCAGCATTCGAGGCGCGTTGCTGTTGCTCGATCAGGGTCATCGTTACAAATTGCCGCGCCGACACCTCGGGCCACCCCCGCTCCATTAACTCCTTGACAATCTCGTCCCGGCTTTTGCCCCTCTGCGCCTGCATTACGACCAGTTGTGAAAGGTCATGTAGCGATAACTGCACGTGCGTCATGGCATTACCGCCTCCTTGCCGATACCTGGCGCTACCTGACGCGTCGCTTGGTGGTAAGTGTACCGCTAATTCAGGTGTGGGGAGCCAATACCACCAGCATATAGGCTTCATGCAGTAATGCGATGAATTCCGGATCCACATCGCCAGGGCTGGTCAGGCGGAAAATACGTACATAATCGCGGAAAACGTGCATTTCGATACAGCTTATAAGGGGATGCTCGGCCTTCCAGCGGAGCCACAGCGTGCCTTCCAGCCAGTGCTTGCGGGGAGTCAGCGTAGCGAATTGCACCTCACCCTGCAGGACGATGCGTGTCCGCAGGGCATACACCTGCACGGGTCCAAATGCCTGCACAGAGCCCAACAGGTTATCGAACAGGTCGCGGACTTGGGAATCTTTGCCCGAGAAGTGATCGGCCAGCTCGATATGGACACACGAGTGGTATTTGGTCGCTGAGCGAAATTGCCGCCTGCAGCGCGGGCATGTCCAGATCACACTATTCTCCGCCTCCCTCGCCCGACCTAAACGTCACCCTTCCTCATATCGTCCGGTATGGATGCCCTGCCCGATCGAGTGGTACCGTTTCGTTAGTCAGAATCCGATACTGACGCCGCCATCCACTGGCAGCACGATGCCCGTAATGAATTTCGCGGCCGACGAACACAGAAAGACTGCTGCGTCGCCCACATCGTCCGGTTCGCCAATGCGGTTCATCGGCGTACGGCTAAGAACGCGTTGTTTGCGGGCGGGATCGCCTTCGAATGCGTTACGGCTTATGGCGGTGTCAATCCAGCCTGGTGCGAGGGCATTCACGCGCACGCCGGCCGGCGAGAACTCAACCGCCAGCAGGCGGGTCAGTCCCACCAGGGCTGATTTAGCTGCACCATAGGCACTTACCTGCGGCACACCGAAGAGCGCCGTCATGCTCACAATCATAAGAATGGAACCACGCCTGCGTGGGATCATGCGCCGGCCGCATTCACGACTGAGCGCGTACGAGCCGAATAGGTGTGTCTGGATAATGAGTTGCAGGTCGGCGTCACGGGTCTCCACAGCCAGTCCCTTTTTGTTCACCCCTGCGTTATTGATCAGGATGTCCAACGCACCGTAGCGTGACTCCACCTGTTCAACCAGAGCGGGAATGGAGGGCAGGTCGGTCACGTCGTGTTGGATATACGCAGCATGATCGCCCAATTCGGAACACGCCTGCTTCAAAAGCTCCTCGCGACGGCCTGTAATCACCACTCGTGCACCCGCACGCACCAGCGACCTGCACATCGCCAGCCCGAGCCCGGTGCCGCCACCTGTGACCAACGCCAATTGGTTATCGAGGCGAAAAGGATCTATCGGCATTTTTGTGTTTTCGTTTCCAGAGTTTAGGATGGCGGTGTGTTTCTGTCAATGGATCATGGCAGCATGATAGCCCAGGAAGGAGTCACTGGCATAGCAGGGCTGCGATATTTGTTTGCAGGTGCCAATCATCACTCTCCCGTCACAACATGCATCATCTAAAATCATCAGCAGGTATTCGAACCTGATCGTATTTGGAGGTACTTGATGTCCGGACAAACTATTTTGAATGGGGAATCGTTCCCGATCGTGGGCTGGGCGGGTCCGTCGGGTGAGATGCTGCGACCTGACGTGATGCGCGGTATGGCAGAAGCCGGGTTCACCGTCAGTCACTCAGGTGTCAGCGGCGGTGTGGACGAACTACGCAGGGCACTGGATATTGCCGCTGAGGGCGGTATCAAGCTGCTCATCGTGCACAACGCCTGGCATGTGAGTGATGACTATAAACTTGACGACGAGCGCAAGGCCCTGGTGCGATCACTGGTCGAGGCAATCCGCGATCATCCGGCACTGTACGGCTACCACTTACGTGACGAGCCGCACTACTCGCTGTTGCCACAGCTGGCTGAAGTTCACACTTTCATGCGCGAGCTGGACGACTATCATGCGCTCTACATTAATCACTTCCCACCTATTGAGGGATGGGGTGCGCCAACGGCTGAGGCGTTTTGGTACCGTTATATCGAAATCACCCACCCGCAATTTCTCAGTTACGATCACTATGCCATCACCATCGTGACGGCTGACGAGCTGCGCGCACACCAGGGTGAGCCGAACGTCTTTCCTGAGGAAAAAATCCTGATCAAGCCCGACTACTTTGATTGCCTTGAGCTACTCCGGCAACTGTCGCTCGCCTCCCACCTGCCATTCTGGGCATTCGCGTGCAGCGTGCGCCATGGTGCCTACCCAACACCTACCGAAGGGCATATCCGCTGGCAAATGATGAACAACCTGGCTTACGGGGCACAGGGGCTGCAATACTTCACATACGCACATGATTCAGCCATGGTACGCCCGGATGGTAGCACTACGCCTACGTGGGAGCTCGCTCGTCGCGTCAACCATGATGTTCATCAGCTTGCACCTGTGTTGCGCCAGTTGCACAACATTGGCACCTTCCGCACAGGAGCACTGTGGAGTGGCACGCGCAGTTTGCATAACAGCCATCGGCGGCCTCTCATCGACTGTGAAGGTGATCCAGTGACCATTGGCTATTTCACTGGACCTGATGAGCAAATATATTTTATGGTGGTCAATGGTAACCCGTTCTCATGGTCCCGTGTAACTTTGAAAGTGAACATGGATAAAGACAAACTTTATGTCTTTAATCATAATGATGGTGCATTTAGGGTGTTGTGGCCACCTGATCCACATAACCAACTGGTAACGCTTGCCCCAGGCGAAGGTCGGCTGTTCAAAGTGGGTGGAGAGGGACTGGGACAGAACTATTAAATAGATATTGTATGGGTATTGCTATGGTTACATTCTGAAATAGAATAGAACAAACGTTCCATTTATGACATATTAGTCCCAGAATATCCCAACTGATAAAAAAACGTATCTCAACTGAAAGCGCGCGAAAGTGAATAATGCTTTCGCGCGCTATTCTTTTAACATTGTTAATAAAAAACTTTAAGCTTAGGTTTTGTCAATACTCTTGACAATAAAGCGAGTGACCATAAAATAAAACATTGATATTAGAGCATAATCCTATTTTACTGGTTAATAGGAGAAAGATTACTGTTATGGCAGGTAAGAATTCAAAGACTACAGGTATTAATGGGAACCACACATCAGAGACAACATCCGAACAGGAGGCACCTTCTGAATCGCTGGAGCCTCCGATACGCTGGCGAAGCAGCACCGCTACGCTGCGTGTCGCTCTTCTAATAAACCTCGCTCGTAACGCTCCCCCCATTCACCGCAACTCCCCGTCCGATATATTGGCTGAACTGGACGCGGATAAAAATGTCGAGGCTTATGCGGAAGCGCTCCGATCGCGCAGGTTTGAAGTGCTCGTACAAGAGGGGAATCCATATTTATTCGAATGGCTGGAGAGGGTGCAGCCAGATATTTGCTTCAACACATGCGAGGGATTTGGTGGCGAGAGCCGCGAGGCGCAGGTGCCTGCCTTACTCGAGATGCTTGGCATTCCTTATACCGGACCCGCGCCGCTGGCGGCCGCCATTACTCATGATAAACCTACGACGCAGCGTATTCTGGCCTGTAATGGTCTTCCCGTGCCACACTTTCAGGAGTTCTCGACACCTGATGATGCTCTGAACGGCGACCTGGCATTCCCTTTGTTCATCAAGCCTTCTCACGAAGGCACGGGCATGGGCATCAACAACGAGAGCATCGTTCACGATGAGCGCCACCTGCGCCAGCGAGTCGCCTATGTCATCGAGAGATACCGGCAACCAGCAATGGTGGAGTCGTACATCGAGGGCAGAGATATTACCTGCGGTCTGGTTGGGAATGGAAACACGGTACATTTTTTCCCGATCACGGAAGTCGATTTTAGCGGTTACCCGCAAGGGCTGGCACCGATTTACGGTATACAACAAAAAGTGGACTATGCCGATTATTACCGCAATCGCTGTCCCGCCCCCCTGGGCGACGAGCTTTCGGACCAGATCCGCCGGTTGACCCATCAGGTGTTCCAGATCACCGGCTGCCGCGACTTTGCACGCGTGGACTTCCGCCTCACAGACGACGGCCAGCCCTATATTCTGGAAATCAATGCGCTGCCTGGTATCACCCCCAGCAGTGACTTGACGCTCATGGCGGAAGCCGAAGGCTGGTCGCACGCTGATCTGGTGTGCGCTGTGCTTGACGCCGGTTTGAGACGTTACGGATTATTGCATTGAATGCGCTTTGCGAACCCGAGTATGTTCACAAAACTTCCGGTCGTTCTATTGTATGGAATGGATGAGGCGTGCCTGCCATTTGAAGCGGCGGCGACCACGACCCTGGTGCAGGCTGCGCACGAGGCGCTCCGGTCACGCGGGTGGCACGTTGAGGATGTGATGCTGTCGCACGACCTGGTCAGCCCACTCAAGCCCTATGACCCGCATGAATGGGTGGTACTGAACCTGTGCGAAGGCTCACCCACACAAGACTTCTACTATGCGCGTGTGGCTCGCATGCTTAGCGCGCGTAACTATATCTACACCGGATCCGACTACAACTGCCTGGACCGGACTCAGTATAAGGCTGAGATGAAGCAATGTATGGAGGAGCACCATGTCCCCACGCCGGCCTGGGCTTTCTATAACGCAGGCGACGAGGTGGATTTTGGTGTCTATCCTGCGATCGTCAAGCCTGCCAGTGAACACTGCTCGTTGGGCATCACGCGCGACTCGGTGGTGATGAACACGGCTGAAGCCCGCGCGCAAGTGGCCCGTACCATTCGTGAATACAATGGCCCGGCTCTGGTGG
>JAJYKL010000076.1 GCA_021788625.1 Chloroflexota bacterium | reverse complement strand
ACGCAGGGTCAGCTGCGTGCCAGGCTCGCCAATGGACTGTGCCGCGATGATTCCCACTGCCGCGCCAACGGCTACCAGCCGCCCGCGGCCAAGGTCACGCCCATAACACTTCTGACACAACCCGATCCGGAGCTCGCAGGTTAAAGGCGATCGGACATATACCTCCGGTACGTGTGCCGCGTTGATGAGGTCTGCTTTTGCCTCGTCAATCATCTCGTTCCGTTCGCACAGAACTTCGCCTGTCTTCGGGTTGAGCACATCAGCGGCCGCGGCTCGGCCTAGGATGCGCTCGCGCATCTTTTGGCCTCCTATGTCATCCGTGGCATGGATCCAGATGCCTGAGGTGGTACCACAGTCATCGGTGTTGATGATCATGTCTTGAGACACATCCACCAGACGACGCGTTAAGTATCCTGCATCGGCTGTGCGCATGGCGGTGTCGGCCAGACCTTTGCGCTGGCCATGTGTGCTGATAAAGAACTCCAGCGCGTCCAGGCCTTCACGGAAGTTCGAGCGAATGGGGAGCGCGATGATACGTCCAGACGGGTCTGCCATCATTCCGCGCATACCGGCCAGTTGAGCAATCGGGCCGAAACCGCCTTTCGTTGCACCCGACACAGCCATCACGCTCAGATTGCCAATCGGGTCCATCGACTTCTTCACCGCATTGGCTACCGCGTCTTTGGCTTCAGTCCAGATGGATATGGTGCGGCTTTCGCGCTCGTCGTCTGTCATCAAACCACGCCGAAATTGGCGCTCGACCTCCTTCACCCGGTCTTCAGCCTGATCGAGGATGGTCGTCTTGTCAGTTGGCACCGTGATGTCGCTAATGGCAACGCTCACACCCGAAAGGGTGGCGTATTTAAACCCTATGTCCTTGATCGCATCGAGGAACTCGATAACCTCCGGATGACGCTCCGTACCCAGTACCTGGAACGTTTGGCTGACGAGGCGCTGCACGTCACCTTTATCCAGAGTCCGGTTTACAAAACGCATCTCAAGCGGCACAATCCGGTTGAAGAGCGCGCGTCCAACCGTCGTCTCCACTACTTTATGGAGGGGTTGCCCATCTTTCACACGCGTGCCATCATCTTCGTAATAAGTCTCGGTCTTGATATAGATTCGCGTGTGAATGTGCACCTGGCGGTTGTTGTACGCCATTTCCACTTCGTCAATGTCACTAAATGCCCGCCCATCTCCTTTTAGTTTTTCAGGCTCGGTCATGGTGACGTAGTAGACACCCAGCACCATATCCTTCGAGGGCGCCACCACAGGCTCGCCATCACTCGGCTTGAGCAGGTTCTCGGTGGAAATCATCAGACGGCGTGTTTCATCCACAGCCTTTCGTGAAAGCGGCACGTGCACCGCCATTTGATCGCCGTCGAAGTCAGCGTTAAATGCCTGGCACACTAAGGGATGCAGCTGGATGGCTTTGCCTTCCACCAGCAATGGCTCGAAAGCTTGAATTCCCAGACGATGCAGTGTGGGGGCGCGGTTCAGCATGACGGGACGTGTCTTGATGACATCTTCAAGCACCTCGAAGACCTCTGGCCGTTCGCGCTCAATAACACGCTTGGCGCCTTTGACATTGGTGGCGTAGTTCAATTCCACCAGTTTCTGGATGACAAAAGGCTTGAAGAGCTCGAGCGCCATGCCCTTCGGCAAACCGCACTGGTGCAGTTTCAGATTCGGACCCACTACAATCACCGAGCGACCAGAATAATCCACACGCTTGCCTAACAGGTTGCGGCGGAAGCGGCCTTTCTTGCCCTTTAGCATATCGCTAAGTGATTTGAGTTCGCGGCGACCACGGCGGCTAAGTGCCTTGCCACGTTGTGAGTTGTCGATCAGCGAATCGACTGCCTCCTGCAGCATGCGCTTTTCATTGCGCACAATCACGTCGGGCGCACCAAGCTCCAACAAGCGCTTCAGGCGATTATTACGATTGATCACACGACGATACAAATCATTGAGATCGCTGGTGGCGAAGCGGCCGCCGTCCAGCTGTACCATCGGGCGCAGCTCCGGTGGGATTACAGGCAATACAGTCAGAATCATCCATTCAGGTCGGTTAGCACTCTTTCGCAGCGCCTCCACAATGCGCAAGCGCTTGATAGCTTTCTTTTTCTTCACCTTGCTTAACGAATGACGCACTTCTCGCCACAGCTCTTTGGCAAGCTGGTCCAGCTCAATTCGGCGCAGAATCTCATAAAAAGCCTCCGCGCCCATGTCCGCCTTGAAGACCTGGCCAAATTTCTGCTTCAACTCGCGCATCCGGGCTTCTGTCAGGAACTGCGATACAGCCAGACTCTGCAAGTCCTCTCGATCGCTGGCGTAACGTGAATTCAGGCTTTCCATTTCAGAAGCAAGGCGCTCAGCTACCTGACGTGTCTCGTTATCGACCTTGCCCTGCAGGATCTCGATCTCACCCTGTATCTTGCTGACGCTACGTTCCTTTTCCTCGTTAATTTTGGCTTCGACGGTATTAAGCTGGTCCTTCACCACCCGGTTAAGCATGGTGATGTGTTCTCGCCCGACCAGTTCGCCTTCGCTGGCAATCGTGGTATTCGTGGGTTCAAAGGTGATTGGAACGCGGATGGTTTTGCCCTGCTTAGTGTCAATCTCTTTCTGTAAACGCTGAGCAGCCTTCATGACCGGCTCAGTTTCGGTGGACAGCTGTTCGTCGAAGGTCGATATCGTACTTTCCAGCAGCTGCTGTTGCTTAATGAGCTGCTTGAGCAGCTTCCCACTGGCGCTGTCTTCCTGAGCTTTTGTCTTAGTTTCCAGATCAGCTGTGCGATGTTCAAAGTCCTCTTGCAGGCGGCGCAATGCCTTCTGCCTGGCGTCCTCGTCCACATAAGTCACGATGTACTGCGCAAAGTAAAGCACACGGTCCAGATTGCGGCGGCTGATGTCGAGTAAAGTGCCTAAAAAGCTTGGGACGCGACGCGTATACCATACATGAGCCACCGGTGCAGCCAGGTTGATGTGACCCATACGCTCACGACGGACAGACGCCTTGGTAACTTCCACGCCGCACTTATCGCAAATGATTCCCTTGTAACGGATGTTCTTATACTTTCCGCAGTAACACTGGTAGTCTTTCGTTGGGCCAAAGATAGCCTCATCAAACAGGCCGTCTTTTTCTGCGCGCAAGCGACGGTAATTGATTGTCTCAGGTTTAGTCACTTCGCCATATGACCAGGAACGGATTTGTTCAGGAGAAGCTAAACTGATGCGAAGGGCTTTAAAATCTCGTAGTTCCATTAATCTGGATTACTCCTTTTTATATACGCCGCTCAAACCACAGTAAAACAAACCAAGCGCGGGCGAAAAGCATCGCTCGCGCTTCAGTATACTGACGCACTTAAGCAAAGTCTAAATTGTATATGCAAGATTATACTAACAGCGAATTACTAGTCAAGGTCACCTATTCCTAAAACTGTTCATACGTTATGGTTATGCCTGTACCAATATTATACCATCTTCCTGCGTTATGAATCGGTCTTCTCGTTCGGTTCTGTATGAATAACCACTCGAGCAATGTCAGGCACAGCGGCGCGTAATAACTGTTCTGCGTGTTCGGTGAAGGTATGCACTTCTGCAACTGACATTTTGGCATCAAGTAGCACGTGAAAGGAAACGGTTAGCTCATCGCCAACTTTCCTGATGTTTACGTTATGGGGACTACACTCCAACCCAAGCTGCCTGGGCAATGACTGAATAGCGGCCATAACGGCCATTCCGTGGGCTGAAATGGCATTCCGTATAGCCGCGCCATCTCCGCTTGGTTCCATGTGTGTCACGATTGTGCTTAGGTGTGGGATAGCTTTGCGTAGCTCACTTTCAAATGCCGTGGCTTTGTTGTGTGCCTCTTCCAGACTAAGCAATTCATTTACTTCCAGGTGTAGCTCCAGTTCGCGACGACCTCCAATGTTATAGATGCGGACCCCATGCGCACCCAAACTATGCTCGCCAGCTAACACATGCACGGTTGTAACGATGTCTTCGTGTTCTGAGCGCCCTGGATCGATATGCACAGTCACATCGGCACCCGGTACGACTTTTCGCACGGCTTCTTCTGCTTTGGCGGCAATATCATGTGCCCGCACCAGCGACATATCTCGCATGACTGACAAACATACGTCGACAAATGCCTCGGGTCCACTTTGGCGCACACGCAGTCGCGTAACCTCCGAGACGCCCTCCACCCTTGCCACCTGTATGAGTTGATCACGCAGACTGGCTGGCACTCCATCCAGTAAGGCTGTAATAGTGCGCCTGCCCAGTTGGAAACTAACGACAACGACGATACCCGATACACCCAATGCAGCGACCGCATCAGCCTTCGATAGCCACTCGATATGCGTGATCCTGGACACGAGCACGCACACCAAGCCACCCAGGACGACTAACGATGACCAGATGTCCGTCGAGAAATGCAGGGCGTCCGCTTCCAAAGCCTGACTGCCATATTTGGTCGCTACGCGGAACAGAGCGCGCGAACGTGTGAAATCGACCGCTATGGCAACGATGACGATGATGAACGCCCATATATTCAACGCCACATCGACGTTCCTGAAGAAGAGTCGTTGTATGGCCTCATAGATGATCCATACGCACGTGGCAAGCAGCAAAAGAGTTTCAAACAGCGCAGACAGATTCTCGACTTTGCCGTGTCCGTAGGTATGCAGGCTATCAGCAGGGTAGCTGGCGATGCGAACAGCGATCAATGTGACGGCTGAGGCGACCAGATCCAGCCCCGAATGTGCTGCTTCAGATAGAATGCCCAGGCTGCCCGTGACGATGCCGACAAGCAGTTTCAAGCTCGTTAGCAGTATTGCCGCGACTACAGAGCTCAAAGCAACCAGATGTTTTTCACGATTAGCTTGATCGGTATGATTCATAACAACGGAGTCGAGACCTGTGCCCATGGTGATCCTTGATAGCATCAGTGTGCAATGTAGAGCATAATCTTAGAATTCTAGTGCAGTTTTATCTGGAGCATGACTGAGTATGACAAAGCATCATGTGAAAACCCCAGAATGGCCCGTCCTCACCGAATATGATCAACGACATCTGGATCGCATCGCACTTCCCTTGGGAGGAATTGGCACCGGAACTGTGTCACTGGGCGGACGCGGCGACCTGCGCGATTGGGAGCTTGTCAACCGCCCAGCCAAAGGCTTCAAACCACACAACGCTTTCTTCGCGCTCTGGATGCAACTGGCAGGCGCCGAACCGGTAACTCGCGCTGTGGAAGGGCGTATTAGCCCGCATGACTATGAAGGAGCCTTTGGATGCACTATACCTGATCATGGCCTGCCACGCTTTAGGAACTGCCATTTTCGAGCAGCCTATCCATTTGGTCAGGTATGTCTGACTGATCCCGATGTTCCCCTGGATGTGCGCATCGAGGCCTTTAATCCACTTATACCCGCTGATACACAACGGAGTGCCATACCGGCTGCCATTCTACGTTTCGTCTTTACCAATAAGACATCGGAACCGGTATCGGCGTCTATATGTGGCAATATCGGCAACTTCATAGGCACTGATGGCACGAACGGTAAACCTGATCGCAACTTCAACACTGTCATGAGCGAAAACGTGGCAATACAAAATGGCACATTGTTGCAGGGCATCAAAATGCAATCGCGAGGCGTGAATCCGTGCGCTGAACAATGGGGCACTGTCACTCTGAGCGTCATCGGCAAAGGCGCGGCCACGTATCGGACAGGATGGGCTAATCTGAGCTGGGGCGATTCCCTCCTGGATTTTTGGGATGATTTCTCTTCCGACGGGAAACTGGAAGAACGTCCTGCAGCGGAGCGGGATGACCCCACGGCATCGCTAGCCATGGGCTTTAGGGTTCCAGCACAGGCCACTCGACACGTCACGTTTTTGCTAACCTGGCATTTCCCGAATCGCCTGGTGTGGTCGCCAAAACCCGAACTAAGTACCGGCTGTTGTGCCGGCGATAATTGCATGAAGGACCCGAACCGTGTCGGGAATGAATACACCACACGTTTCAAAGATGCCTGGGATGTTGCACTCCAAACTGCATCGCACCTGCCTCAGTTGGAAGCTGATACTTTGGCGTTCGTCAATGCTTTTGTGAGTAGCAACCTGCCAGGCGTGGTGAAAGAAGCTGCACTTTACAATCTCAGCACTCTGCGATCTCAAACGGCATTTCGTGCTGAAGATGGACGCCTGTATGGCTGGGAGGGATGTGGAGATAAGGCAGGCTGCTGTCATGGCAGTTGCACCCATGTCTGGAACTATGAACAGGCTACACCATTTCTATTTGGTGAACTGGCATGCTCCATGCGCGAAGTCGAGTTTATCGGCGCGACCCATGATGATGGGCTGATGCTCTTCCGTGCCCCTCTTCCGTTTGGCAGTTCCACTGACTGGCTGGGCGCAGCAGCTGACGGCCAGATGGGTTGCCTGATGAAACTATATCGCGACTGGCAGCTTTCTGGCGATGACAGGCTTCTGGCCAGACTCTGGCCTCACGCTCGTACGGCGCTGGAATTCTGTTGGATTCCAGGCGGTTGGGATTCTGATCGCGACGGTGTAATGGAAGGCTGTCAGCACAATACCATGGATGTGGAGTACTACGGTCCCAATCCGCAGATGGGTATCTGGTATCTGGGTGCTCTGTTCACGGCTGCCAGGATGGCAGATCATCTGGGTGAACATGACTTTGCCATCTATTGCGAGCGCCTATATCAGAGCGGGCGACATTGGATTGACGAGCATCTGTTCAATGGTGAGTACTACGAGCATGAAGTGCGGCCACCATCTGTTGAGTCGTCGATCGCAGCAGGCTTAAGAGTTGGCATGGGACCCACCAACTTGGCAGAACCGGAACTGCAGTTGGGAACCGGATGCCTGGTCGATCAATTGGTCGGCCAGTATATGGCACACGTTTGTAATCTGGGGTATTTAGTAGATGCGAAGCATGTACAGACTACTTTACGTTCGATCATGAAGTACAACTACAAGTCTGATTTCTCATCACACTTCAACCATCTACGTAGTTTCGTTCTGAATGATGAATCGGCATTAGTCATGGCTACCTACCCACATGGTAGGAGGCCGCGTCGTCCATTCCCGTACTATAACGAAGTGATGACAGGGTTTGAATATGCGGCCGCTGTGCATATGCTCTATGAAGGACAAACCAGTGCTGGTCTTAAGGTCATTGGTTCCATCCGTGATCGCTATGATGGCCTGAAACGTAATCCATTTGATGAAGCCGAGTGCGGACACCACTATGCCCGTGCGATGGCATCCTGGGGTGCGGTACTGGCCCTGACAGGTTTTCATTATTCAGGTGTTCACCAGTCTATGGCTTTTAAGGCTCAGGCAGGTAACTACTTCTGGTCCAACGGATATGCCTGGGGCATCTGCGATCAGATGCAGCGTGGAAATGAAATGAAGGTGAAGCTCAAGGTCCTGGGTGGTGTGCTCAGGTTTCAACACTTTAGCCTGACGGGCATGACAGGTATTAGCTTCAAGTCTGCTAAAGTCCTTAAAGCTGGAGAGTCGGTAACCATGATATGCAGGTCCTGACGGGACACTAACATGACAGATTTGAAAATTCCGGCCGAAGATGCCCAGTTGCTGCGAGCAATGGTTCGACGATTGATTGCCGCATCAACGGTTCATCCTGGTCAATGTACCTCATCTGGTGTAAACACGACTGGTCGCACGCTACTGATGCCGGGTACTAATGAGGCAGGTAGGTCGACGTATCCTGCTTTTTGGATACGGGATCCGGCATGGATTGCAGAGACTGGTTTGATTCCCGCACAAGAGGTATGGGGCTGGTTGGAGTTGATGACTTCAACTATGCAGGGACATGAGTCACGTTACTTGAGTAGTGGAGCGATTATTCCGCCCTACTCCATTGCGGATCACATCAATGTTGACGGATCGCCGGTTTTTTATCCGGGCACGTACTGCAGTGATGGTAATCAAGGCCCACCATACGGTGTGTTTCCACCGCATGACAATCAGTATTGTGTTACTTTAACAGCTTATGCCTATGCGAAATTGTCTGACACGCCCCCAATGAATGTCGCCGTGCCAACACCGATGGGCGATTTGCCCCTTTCTCGCGTTTGTGAGCTTACCCATAACGCATTTCCCGTCGATGGATCGACCCAACTATGCGTTGCACCTATAAATGTCGATCAACACATCGTGGACTGGGGCTACAACGACACCATTACCAAGACGGGCAAGTTACTCTTTCCATCTCTCCTCCGCTATGAGTCAGCACTTAAGCTCGCTCATTTGTTTGAGGCTGCTGAGCTGCATGACGGAGCGGCCACCTATCAACAACAAGCTACCCGTTTACAACGTTCCATTATCGAAACGTTTTACCAGGAGGATGATTCTCACGCTGGTATGCTGATGTCTGCGACAGGGATTGGTTACAAACCCGACGTTTGGGGATCAGCATATGCCGTCTATCTGAACCTTCTGCCCGATGACCTGGAGCAGGCCACGGCCAGATGGCTTCTGCGAGCTTACCAGCGCGGTGATACCACTCTGCTGGGCCAGATCCGTCACCTGTCCATTAGCGATGGAACCTGGCCGCTGGCAAAGTGCGCACCAGGGATGTACCAGAATGGAGGGTACTGGGGCTATGCTACAGGCTGGTATGTTTATGCCTTATCGCGAGTCGATACATTCGCAGCCGCACAACTATTTAGTGAATATCTGTCGTATCAGCGCAGTATTTGGGATGATAGTTTGAGGGCTTGTTCATGGGAATGTATTAACCCCGCTATAAATCACTACCAGAATCCCGGGTACCTCGCGACGATTGCCCTTCCCTACGTCGCGTTGCAGCATAAGAAGCTGATCGACTAAGAAATAAGGAGCAGGAAGTAGATATGACTCAAACACTAAAGGTTGTCATGGCTGGCTGCGGCGGCATGAGTGCAGTTTGGATGAAAACGGCTCGTGAGATTCCGGGTCTGGAAATGGTTGCCCTGGTGGATATCAACGAGGAAGCGGCTCGGAAGCGTAAGGACGAGTTCGGTTTTACGCAAGCTCTCATCGATACCGACCTCGTGCGTGTGCTGGACAAGACGAGTCCCGATATCGTATTCGACTGTACCGTACCAGAGGCACACACTGGCATTACTCTGGCTGCTTTAGCTCACGGTTGTCATGTCCTGGGCGAGAAACCTATGGCTGACTCGATGGATAACGCGAGGAAAATGGTTCAGGCAGCCAGTAAGGCGGGTAAACTATATGCGGTTATACAGAACCGCCGTTACTTGCCTTCCGCTCGGCGTGTACGGCACTTCTTGAATACCAGGTCCATCGGCCAACTTACCACCGTGAATTGCGACTTTTATATCGGCGCGCATTTCGGTGGTTTTCGTGACCACATGCAGCATGTCCTGCTGCTCGATATGGCCATCCATACCTTTGATGCCGCGCGCTTCCTCACCCACACAGACCCGCAGTCCGTTTTTTGTATGGAATGGAACCCTGCAGGTTCATGGTATGACCACGACGCTTCAGCCATGGCCATCTTCGAGATGTCAGATGGGGTGGTCTATAACTACCGGGGAAGCTGGTGTTCTGAAGGTTTGAGTACCGCCTGGGAGTGTGACTGGCGTTTTCTTGGCGATAAGGGCAGCGCTTTATGGGATGGCGGTGAAAGATTCCAGGCTCAGGTTGTATCACAGTCAGGTGGGTTTATTTCCGGTCACACTGATGTAGCTTTGCCTGAGGTGGACACGACGGGCAAAGTTGATGGTCATGCCGGGTTGATCCGCGAATTTGTGCAGTGTGTGCGCACAGGTGGTATCCCCGAGACAGTATGTACGGACAATATCAAGAACCTGTCGATGGTCTTCGGTGCAATACAGAGTGCTGAGTCCCGGCGACTGGTGGACATCAGTTCAATATAGTTTAGATTGAGTTCGTTGATCGCTCAAACACAGAAGACACCAGGCTTGCCATCATCGCCATATGGACAGGCCATCATGTGCTTAGCGGTGCCCGTGCCATACGATTGACCGAATATGCCACAACCAGACCAGCCAAAGCCGCATACGTAATCTTAGCCAGACCTGCAGCGCAAGATAGCGGTCAATTGCATCAGCGTGCTGCGAACTGTAGGTGCTACGGTCATACAGGTCCACGAACCGATCCATATCTTGTGACGTACTCTGCAGCACACTCTGGCGAGTATGGGTTGATGCCAGCCCCGACACGCATTGGACGAGTGATGACGCGTACTCATGTGCCGTTTCTCCAGGCATGGAATCAACATTCAACCATCGCGACTGTAACCGCAAACGCAGATAAACCCTCTCGATGGTTTCATGCGGTGGCATATGCCTCAATCGCCACATATCGTAGCCAAACCAGCCAGGCACTAACAGAACCAGCACAAGCAGACCCAACACGGGTAATAGGCGATTCAATTCGTCAGTCAGTGAATAATGCAGTTGCAGCGGTTCCAGGCGGCGAACGGATTCGCGACCTGCCTCGGCATTAGCAGCTCGATCGATCGGTGCGCGTCCGCTTGTGGGTTCGAATTCCACCCAACCATATTGGTTAAAGTACACCTCCGGCCAGGAATGAGCATCAGCCTGACTGACCATGTACTCCGCATCAACCGGGTTATAGGTTCCCGTGGCATAACCGACCACCAGGCGCGCCGGAAGTCCTGCGGCGCGCGCCAGCACCACCATCGTCGTCGCAAAGTAGTCACAATATCCTCGTTTCAGATCGAACAGGAAGTAATCAGCCACATCACGTCCCACCGGCGGTGCGGGCAGGTCCAGCGTATAGGAGAAGGTACGCAGATAGGTTTCGATCGCCACAGCGCGGTCATAGGGAGTAGGTGCTGTCGCGGTCAAGTCATCTGCCAGCGCCAGCACGCGTTGAGGTGTATTGGCAGGTAATTGCAGGTAACGATCTTTGATCCAACCCGGGTACACATTTGTCGTGGCACGCAGTTCGGCTGCAGACGCTGTCGACACGTACGAGTCCACCCAATAGACATCAGTTGGCTGTGGAAATACAGCACTGAACTGATCGCGATTAGTCCGCCATTCAATATTCATCTCGCGATCTGCCGCTACAAGCGTTCCTGCATGAATCACCTGTCCTCCCAGATCAGTCTGCAGCGTTACCTTCTGGCGAACCAATCGCTGAGCCAGAACCGTATTGGATATCGCCGCAGTACCGGCTGGTTGCTCTGTCGATTGGGCTGGGCTGGTCACCCAACCAGCGCCGGTGTAGTGGTCGTAAGTTGCGTATCTCCAGTAATAACGCGGCGGTGTGGGCATGGGCACACCTGCGTAGTTTGGCATGGGGGGCAGATCACCTGTACTGATGACCATGACGGCCTCATGTGAAAGCTCCGGCCCCGAGCCTATCAGCAGGCTGCGCGGCAGGCC
This sequence comes from Chloroflexota bacterium, assembly GCA_021788625.1. GTDB lineage: Bacteria > Chloroflexota > Anaerolineae > J036 > Brachytrichaceae > CAIXPS01. The sequence continues at coordinate 7,638 of JAJYKL010000076.1, read as the reverse complement.
TGGAGCTGTCTCCACGGTGACTGGCTGTTCAAGTGGCGGTTTTGGTTTCAACCCCAGCGAGTTGGGTAACGATTGAACCGGTTGGACGGCCGGGCTCTGCAGCAGATTTTCAACCTTGCGCGCAATGTCCTGCACTGAAATCGCCGGCGCGAACCATGCCAGGCCGACCAGTAGCACAGAGATTGGGGTGACATACAAGACTGTATCGAAACGGATATCTTCAGAATAATCGATCCCAGCAGCTTTCCAGTGCCGCTCCAGAGCATCATGGTGTGCCACAGCCATAAGCAGCAACATCGCAAGGACTAATGGCACCAATAGCAGCGCGTCCTCGCCGGTATAAGCGTAAATGACGGTCAATAGGATCAACGTGGGGAGTGTTGCCTGCAATGCCTGCCTTTGCCTGCGCATTCCCCAGGCAGCCCAGGTGGAAACAATCCATAGGGCAAGGCACCAGGCTAACGAGGCAGCCACTGGATCGAACGTGGCGTGACCGGATAGTAGTGCTGCCAGCCAGTCTCGCAACCGCAACAGTAGAACGATCAGACCTGCCAGTATTGTGTTGAGGGTACCCAGGAGCGGTTGCCACTCTACATAGTTGCGCAGTGGCCACCAATGCAATCGTTGGTCGATATCTCGCAGCTCTATGATCAGATTCGGCAGCTCGGCGCTTAAGTGCCCAATCTCGTCCAAAATAACCACTAAGCCAGCCAAATGCATAAGTGGTACCGCCAGCCAGCCCTGCATTCGTGTCCTCGCCAGTAGCCAGCTCACGCCTATGCCAACCAACACAACCGCATACAGTGAGCCCAGATCCAGTGCTGGCACCAGCACAGCGATGGCCTGTGCCGTGGTGCCGAGCATGAGCAGGAGCAACAGCAGAGCAATTAGCGTGCGTCCGCCGATGAGTCGAACGACCCAGCGCAATGCACGCGCGATCATAATGACCTCCAATCATCCGCCTGCTCCCGCCCCACCCGCACCACGCGCCCGTTTGGCAAGACACGCACCTCAATATCACCCAGGTGTCCAGGTCGGGCTTCAGGACGGTCAAATAGATCAGGGGTAATGGTGGTACATGAGATCCCCAGGCTGACCAGTAAACTAGCTAGGTCACCTGTATGTTTCGGCTGCCCCATCGGTTCATAAGCCGATGCATCCAGCAGCAGAACAGTGGGCACGGTTCCACCGCGCATCATAAGGATGAGCGAATCTATCCACCGCTGCTCTTTGGAAGCAGTAATCACAACGAGACTGGTGTTTTGCCGCAAAGTGGGCCGCACGCGCGACAGCAGCTCTGGCAAAGACAATGACCCTGGCCCCAGTAATGCCATGGCATGCAGGATATTCCAACGTTGGGTATCACCACCCATAGGTGGTAACCACACCAGGTCATTACCAAACGCAGTGAATCCCAATGACTTTCCGGAGCGGATGCCCAGATCGGCCAATGATGCAGCCAGTGTGATGGAATGCTCCACTGTGGAGCGATCACCAGCACCAGCCTGTGTCGATCGATCCATATCCAGTATCACCCACCAGTCGCTTGCGGGGGTGCTTTCAAATGTGCGCACATAAAGCATGCCTTGTCGGGCTGAGGTGGGCCAGTGCACCCAGTGCACACTGTCTCCGGGCAGGTATTCGCGTACTCCGGCTGAGCTAACGGTGCGTTCCAACGCGTTTGGGCGCGGCCTACCTTCACCTGCCCTTCCGCCAGGTGCAACTTCAATATCAGGTAAAGGGATGATCGGTGGCAGAACAAGCAGGCTCTGTGTTGCCTGAAAGCGTGTCTGCACGGTGAAGATGCCAAAAGGGTCACCTGCGATCACATCCGTTGGGCCCAGGCTGAATACGCCGCGACGTGTACAAACACTTTGTGTCCGCCACTCGTTAGTACCTAAACCCTCTATGCCCGTGCCGCGACTGGTGTCGTAGCCAGGCATATTGGACTGATCTTTAACCTCGACCCACAGAGCTGGCATGTTGGAACGATTGGTCAGGACGAACCGCTCCTCCAGTCGATCGCCCACCTGAGTCCAGCCATAACGCATCTCGCGTATGAGGTGCAGCCCATTTGACAGCGAACGAGCCCACATGTAGCAAACAAGCCACAATCCCCCCAGAACAAAAAGCAGTAATAACCAGCCGCGATACGGGAAAGTTAATTGCAGAATGGCAAGCAGCCCGATGAGGATGGGAATAAGCCGGGCTTTGAGCGTAATCCTGGTTGCCGGACGCGGGCTCACGTTGTCAGTATAGCATCCCCACTCCAAGATCATGAATGCAGGATGCGCTTTAATACACGCTTAATTGGGGTTGGCCCGTTGCTTCAGCCTGGATGCGATCTCCTCCAACCGGTGATATCCGCGACTGCGCATACGATCTTCTGCTCGCTGTATACATTGCCAGGCGGCAACGTTTTCATTTCGCCGTAGATGTAATTCCGCCAACCATAGATCAATTTGGGTTTGAAGATAGGGCGCTTGCAAGGAATCAAGATCTTGCCAGGCTCGTTCCAGCTGCAGCAAGGCGTCGTCAAGCTGGCCCCTGCCTTGTGCTACCAGCCCCAGGTTTGCGCGATAGTTCGCCAACTGCACTCGATTGCCGGTTTTTTCCGATTCAGTCATGCCGCGTGTGAACCAGTCAGTGGATTCATCCCAATGACCTTCCAGCATGGCAATTTCACCTCGTGTGCTATACAGATATTGCCGGGGCATTTCGATGGCGCTCGCATCTGCCAGGCTCAAGGCGCTTTCCGAGTGGGCGTGCGCTGCAGCCAGATCTCCAATCAGTAAGGCGTGGTACGCATAATTATTGTGTCCCAGTATCACCTGGAGCGTGTCACCCGCACCTTGCGCAATCTGGATCGATTCACCATACGCTTCCAGAGCCTGTGCCAAATCACCACGTTGTGCAAGCAGGTTGCCCAGCTCAAATCGGCTCTGACCAGCCATCTCATTCAGTTTTCCATCCGTTGCGAGCTGAGCGGCCCTCCTGAGATGCACTTCTGCCTCTTCCAGCGACTCCCCACCTTGCAGCAGCCCAGCTCCCAGGAGAAATTCTGCCTGTACCTGCAACCCGTCCTCTGCGTCCGCCCCTGCATAGCGGTTGGATTCATTAGCCCATCGCACCGTGTCATCGAAACTTCCGCTGGCCAGACTTAGGTGCGCCATTTGCACACAGGCCTCAGCCGCGTTACGCATATTATTCTGTTCGATGCTTACCTTAAGCGCATGCAGGAACGCTTTACGCGCCAGGTTAAACTCGCTGGCCCTCGATAGAGCCATGCCCAGATGCAGTTCACGCTCAGGTGATGGATCCAGCGTCAGCGCACGGCGATACAGCTCAATGGCGTCTGCCGATGCTGCCAGCGAGAGTGCATGTTGTGCAGCCAGGTCTGCGTACATAGCCGCTTTGGCAAATTCACCCGCCACTTCATGATGGTGTGACAACTGTGCTGCTTTGGGCTCCAGACGCCCGGCATGGATGGCAGCCAGAGCTTCTGCTGCGCGCCGGTGTAGAAATACTTTGCGTGCGGATCCCAGACTATCGCGTACGACCTTCGCGACCAGGGGGTGTGTGAAAGTGTAGATCCCGCCTCGCTCTACCAGTACCGACGCCTCCATCAGCTCATCCAAAGCATCGAGCGTTTCCTCTTCATCGCGTCCACTGGCTCGTCGCAGGGTAAGGTAGTCTATATCCTGTTCCAGGACCGCAGCAGCTTGCAATACCTGACGAGCAGTCGGCGACACATGGTTCAGGCGGGCACGGATCAGCTCCGAAAGAACAGGAGGTACATCGTCAGGTGCGCCACGAACCAGTTCGGTGAGGAACAGCGGATTGCCTGCACTTGCAGCCTGCACTCGTTGAGCCAGTTGAGGATTGCCACCCAGCCTGCTCACCAGAGTGGCAGCCTCTTCATTGGTGAACCGTTGCAGTGGCAAGCGGGTCATATAGGATTCGCGTTCCCAGTTTGTCAACAGGTGGACAAGCGATGCAGGAGCGTCTTCACTGCGACAACTCAACACAACGAGTACAGGTTGATCGGAAACACGACGCATCAGATAGGCAAGCCAGTCCAGCGTAGCGTTGTCTGCCCAATGAATATCATCGATAAATATCAGGATGGGATGTGGGCTAATGTTGAGCACCAGTTGCACAAACGCTTCAAAAAGTCTGCGACGCTCTTCGTCCAGAGGAAGAGGGGTAGGCGCCGGCAGGTTCGGAAGCAGCGTCTGAAGTGTGGGGATGACGCGCGCCAGCTCCGCAAGCCATAGGGGTATGGGATGCGGGAGCTGGTCAATCATCCGTTGCAACCACGCGCGATCAGAGAATAGTTGTATCAGGGGTGCGAATGGCAACGTCTGCGTCGCCTCCAGGCAGCGCGCCTCGAGTGCAGCGTCCTCAGGTGGCAGGCTCGCCGACCATTCCTGCCATAGCCGGGTTTTGCCAATGCCCATCTCGCCCGTAAGTACCAGAAGCTGTAAGTGACCAGACTGGGTTATCCGAAACGCCGAATCCAATGCGGCCATCTCGGTTGCGCGGCCAACAAAAGGTGGCTGCGGGTTATCTCCCAGGATGGGCTTACGTCGTGTGTGGCGCTGGAGCAGAATATCAGCTGTTATCTGCGCAGGATATGTGCCGGCCATAATGGACGACCGTAGAGCTTCGGTCTGTGGGAGAGGTTCAACCCCAATCTCGGAGCGCAGCATCCTGCTCAACGTATCGTAGGCATGCAGGGCCTCAGCGCGTTGACCCAGCTGCGCATAAGCCTCCATCTCCAATCTATAAAAGCTTTCCTGCAAGGCATCGAGTGCTAAGGCCGTTTGTGCTGCAGATAAAACGTACTTCCAATCCCCCCGTGTGCGATGGCGTTCGATCAATACCATCGTGGCGCGCAGATACATTTGCCTGTACTGCTCACGTGCGCGGGCCAGCCAGATTTCATAATCCGGAGCATCATCCAGGTCTATGGAATCCAGAAAGTCACCCACCTGCCATTCCGTCAATGGAGGTTGCAGTTGCTCAGGCGAATCCTCGTGCGCGCTTAATTCACGAACATCGCACCACAAGGGTCCAGCCAGATATAAGCTTTCCCCATTGGCCTCGATGACACCTTCTCCGAATGTGCGCCGGATGAGCCAAAGCGTATTGCGTAAGTTTTTCCGGGCCGCCTCCTCGGAGCTGTCAGGCCATAACAATGCCAGAATGCGTTCGCGCGACTGGTTGCCCTGAGCGCTAATCAGGTAAGCAAAGAGCGCGACAGCTTTGTTGGAAGTGATTTCCAGCGTGCTTCCGTCGCGTTCGAAGTGTGGGCGGCCAAGTAAGTGAACGCGCAGTGCCATGCGCCAGATGTTACACCACGGCAGTTGTGGTGAGCTCTATATCCCGCGTGCCGATTTAGCCTGTTTCACAATCTCTTTGATCTGGCCCAGATGGGCGTCGTCATGCGCCAACCCCTGTATGAAACGCCCGATGGCATTGACCGGTGTTGCGCCGGGATATCCTGCTGTATAGGTCAGGCTCAGATTGGGTTGATCGGGCCAGGCGTTAAGGAAGGCATGCCGCATGCGCCGGCTTTCTTCCAGCTTGGCGTGGAGCTCGGCCACTGTAGTCACATTCTTCCATGAGACTTCGTAGCGGGAGCGACCTTTCACTTCCACTCCGCGCGCCAGATCCGTCGCCAGTGCAGCCGATTCCTCCGAGGAAGCTGTGGCATGAACGATGACGTGTGCCAGTGTCCACGCCCTATGTACCTCCTCTGGGTCGGTTGCGAACCGGTCGTTTGCCTCAGGATCAACAGGCAAAAAGGTTACATCCTGATCAATGGTGTCATGAATCAGTGATTGCTGGGTATCCACCATTTCATCTGTGAGGCGGTGCAGGTCTGCGACACTCAGACCTTTGGCTAAATCTGTCAGGGTCAGTTCCTTGGTACGAACACGATTGAAGTCCAACATCTTATTTAGCTCCTCCTACGCATGCATCAAATCTCACATCATGACAAGTGTTCAGACAGTTACCGGGCAAGTTAACTCTATCCTATCTTTTGAATTGATGGGTCCGTTAATAGAATGGTGTGGGCAGTTAATGGTATATTACGCCCACGCCATGATGTGGCCCCTTTTGGTTGCTTGCGCGTATCCCAATAGATTTCCAAGCCATTACCGTCGGGGTCGTTAAAATACAGTGCCCAACTGATCAGGTGATCCACCGGAGCAACGTCAATCCCTGCCCCCACCAACTTGCGATACGATTCTGCAAAAGCTGCTCGGTCAGGAACCTCAAAAGCCACATGGTACAGACCGACTGCACGCGGAGAATGCGAAGGCGCGTCAGGATCGACGCCTTGCAGTGCAACATCATGATGGTGAATCCCCGCACTTAGGAACGCATAACGGTTCCCCACCCGCTCGACAAGTACCAGGTCAAACACTTGCGTATAGAACGTGATGGCTCGATCTAGATCGCGTACCTTAAGGTGAATATGGCTTAATACCATACCATCCACATCCAGTTAGCTCATAACCAAACAGAAACGCCGGACTGGCAGCACATGGCTGTGACCGGCGTTGTATATTATGAGAAAAGAACAGCTTTCTACGCCTGAGCGGTCTCTTTCGGCTCTGCCGTTGCAGCCGCGGCCGGCGTCTCCTGAGCTTCGGCAACTTCCAGGCTGATCTCAATACGTACCTGCTCGTGCACGAGCCAACCACCCGTCTCCAGAACTACGTTCCAGTTCAGCCCATAATCGCGGCGATTAATAGACGCTTGTGCTGAGAAACCAATATGTTGTTTTCCCCATGGGTCCTTGCCCCGACCTTCTTCGCGTGTGTCAAATGTAATCTGCCGTGTTACATCCTTGATCGTCAAATCGCCGACGACGTGGTAGTGGTCATCGCCCACCTTCTCAATGCGTGTGCTCTTAAATGTCATCGTCGGGTACTTGTCAGCCTCGAAAAAATCTGGCGAGCGTAGATGAGCATCCCGGTTGACATCTTCTGTCTCGATACTGGCCGTCTTTACGGTCCCCTCCAAATAGGAATGAGTCAGGTCTGAATCGTCAATATCCAACTTCGCTTCAAAGTCCTTAAATCGGCCGCGAACAGTCGAAATCATCATGTGCCTGACAGCGAAACCAATCTGCGAATGCGCCTTATCAAGTGCCCAAGCCATTTCAAACTCCTTTTCCAAAATCCTTAATTGCCAATAGTTTTACGCCATGGCGTCCCAAGCGTTGTCCCTGTAAGCGTCCTTTGTTGTGACTGGTTTACTTTGAGACGACTTTTTTATTAACGGATTGCACTTTGCCTTTCCACCTGGTTATCCAGGCCCTGATACGCTGGTGTTCTTTGGGCAGGCATCGTTCATAACCAGCCTGGGGCTGCGGTCGTAGGTCATGTAGTTCCATAACCAATCCATAAACACTGCTATTCGGTTACGGAAGCCGACGAGATACATAAGATGCAAAAACAACCATAATAACCATGCGACAAAGCCCGAGAAGTGCCAGCCATTCGGAAATTGTGCCACAGCCGCGTTTCGTCCAATGGTCGCCATGCTTCCGGGGTCGTGATAGATGAACGACTGTCCTTCTTGGTTATGTAACTTATGATCGATCTGTCGTGCAGCATGTTG
>JAJYKL010000007.1 GCA_021788625.1 Chloroflexota bacterium | reverse complement strand
TCGATCCATCCCGGTTCCGTGTCGTAGATACTCCCATTAGTTATGGCGATCATGCTTGCTTAAGCCATGACACGGGTTGGGAACAGCAGATTCTATTCGAGGATACCATCTCCGACGTCCTTGACGATTGGCGTCAGAGGTTAAAAGCAACGGAGCAAAAGTGAGCGCCTTGACTCGCGATAGGGAGACCTAGTCACCTTGACCATGAAAACGGCTTTGATTACAGGCATCACCGGCCAGGACGGCAGTTACCTGGCTGAGTTATTACTTGAAAACGGCTACCATGTAGTAGGCATGGTGCGCCGCACGAGTACCATCAATTTCGATCGTATCGCTCATATACAGGATCGCCTCGAGATAGTGCAGGGCGATTTGCTTGATCAATCCTCGCTGACTGATACGATCCGCGAGCACAAACCTGATGAGGTGTACAACCTGGCAGCTCAATCGTTCGTACCCACCTCGTTCAGCCAGCCTGTTCTCACCGGCGAATTCACGGCGCTGGGTGTGACGCGCATACTGGAGGCTATCCGTCAGGTAAAACCGGATACACGTTTCTACCAGGCCAGCTCCAGCGAGATGTTCGGTAAGGTATCCGAAGTGCCGCAACGTGAATCGACGCCGTTTCATCCGCGCAGTCCGTATGGTGTGGCCAAGGTCTATGGTCACTGGATTACGGTGAATTATCGAGAGAGCTACAACCTGTTCGCCTGTAGTGGTATTCTGTTCAACCACGAGAGTCCCCGCCGGGGGCTGGAGTTTGTGACTCATAAGGTAACCCATGCTGCGGTGCGTATCCGGCGAGGCTTACAGCGCGAGTTGCAACTGGGTAACCTGGATGCCCGGCGTGACTGGGGTTTCGCAGGTGACTATGTGCGCGGCATGTGGCTGATGCTGCAGCAAGACAAACCAGACGACTATGTGCTGGCCACAGGTGAGACACACTCGGTCCGCGAGTTATGCGACGTGGCGTTCCGTCGTCAAGGCCTCGACTGGCAGAGTCATGTCGTCACCGATAGCCGTCACTATCGTCCAGCCGAGGTGGATCTGCTCATCGGTGACGCGTCCAAAGCACACCGCATACTGGGCTGGGAGCCCCGCGTCTGCTTCAAGGAGCTGGTTGAGATGATGGTGGATGCAGATGCTCAGTCTGAGAAAGCTTAGGTTGCTCAAGTAACCAGTAAACCAAGCATTTGACACATGGGATCAGATTAATGAGTGACATTCATTTCGGCACGGACGGATGGCGTGGACGAATGGCGGATGACTATACCTTCGACAATGTGCGGCGATGTGCCGAAGGTTATGCTCGTTATATGGAAACACTGGACAGCGGCCATTTTTCCATCGTCGTTGGCTACGATAAACGCTTCCAGTCAGAAGACTTCGCCGTCGCAACCGCCGAGGTGCTTGCCGCACATGGTATCAAAGTCTGGTTGACGAATGGCTCAGCACCCACGCCGGTCATCGCCTTTGCTGTCGTGGCGCACCACTCATTGGGAGCGATAAATATCACTGCCAGCCATAATCCTCCTGCCGATAATGGCTTTAAGGTACGTGGCAGCTCGGGTGGCGCGATCGATCCCGCCGGTCTGAAAAAAATCGAGTCCCTGATCCCAAATTCAAGCGATGTCAAAATGCTGCCATACGATCGAGCCCAGTCGCAAAGCCTGATCGAGCTGTTCGACCCCGCTCCGCAATATCTGGCCAATCTGTCCCGACTCATTGACGTCCAGCCTATCCGGCAGGCAGGTTTGAAAGTTCTGTACGACCCGATGTGGGGGAATGGCGCCGGTTGGCTTTCCTCGATCCTTAACGGTGATCAGACGCACGTGACTGAAATCCACGACTATCGGAATCCCATCTTTCCCGAGATGAAGCGACCGGAACCCATCCCGCCGAACGTCGATGTTGGGCTCGCCCGCACAGTCTCCACAGGTGCAAACTGCTGCTGTATCACCGATGGCGACGCCGATCGCTGTGGCTTCGGCGATGAACAGGGGCATTTCATTGATCAATTGCGTGTGTTTGCCCTGCTGGCGTTATATCTCCTGGAGGTGCGGGGTGACCGCGGTCCGATCATCAAGACACTCAGCACCACGTCCATGTTGAATAGATTGGGTGAAATGTATGGTGTGCCAGTCTATGAAACAGGTGTCGGCTTTAAATATGTGGCACCCAAAATGACCGAGACGAACGCCATGATCGGAGGCGAGGAAAGTGGCGGATATGCCTTCCGTGGCAATGTCCCTGAGCGTGACGGGATTCTGGCCAACCTGTACCTGCTCGATTTCATGGTACGCACGGGCAAGAGCCCTGCGCAACTACTGGAACTTCTCTTTGCCAGGGTGGGAGCGCATTATTATGAGCGCATCGACACGCCTTGCACGCCTGAGCAGCGTAGTGCCGTGCGTCAGCGCTTGAACGTAGCGCGGCCTGACAGGATTGGCGGTCTAAAGGTAACTGGTCTGAACACGACCGATGGCTATAAATTCAGCCTGGAAGACGGTGGCTGGCTCCTGGTGCGCCTCAGCGGCACCGAGCCTATCGTTCGCGTATACACCGAGACGACTCATGAAAAAGCAGTTCAATCCATCTTGCAGTCAGGTCTGGAGTTGGCCGGACTAAAGTAATGGTATGACAATGAGCCAACTTATTTACGCCATTCCTGTCATATATTGAACTGACTCATGCCACGTCATGTTTTTTGATACACACTGTCACCTGGATATAAAGCAGTTTGACGTTGACCGTGCAGCGGTTCTCGAACGGGCCAGGCTGGCAAACGTCACCCGCTTCGTTAATCCTGCATATGACTTGCCAAGCAGTCGGGCCGCAATTCAGATGGCAGCTGATCACGCTGAGGTGGTGGCGGCTGTAGGCGTGCATCCAAACGACATTGGTGGATTCGTAACCCAAGGGCTGGCTGAACTGCATGACCTGGTCCGGCAACCCAAAGTCGTTGCCATTGGTGAAATCGGGCTCGATTACCACTGGAATACATTTACGCCTGAGTTACAACGTGACGCCTTCGTTCGGCAGATTCAATTGGCGGTCGATCTGAATCTCCCGGTGATCATCCATTGCCGTGACGCCTACGACGATGTTCTGGCCATTTTGCGCGGTGCGAAGCCACCTGTGGGTATGTTGATGCACGCATTCACGGGCAGCTTGAGCCAGGCGGAAAGCACACTGGACCTGGGGTGCCTGTTGGGGATCGGTGGTCCCATCACTTACAGAAATGGTGAGAATATACGCCAGGTGGTGAAGATGGCGCCGCTCAATCAACTGGTGCTGGAAACGGACGCGCCTTACCTGACGCCGCACCCCTGGCGGGGCAAACGAAACGAGCCGAGTTATCTGCCGCTTGCCGCTAAACAGATGGCCGAAATAAGAGACCTTAGCCTTGAAGAAACGGCTCAGATCACGACAGCAAATGCGATGCGCTTCTTCAGGTTAACATAGTGGTATTGATGGATACATGCAAGGATGAATGCAAGATGACGAGCGCTACAGCCATGGTCCAGGCAGACAGGGACAAGGGCTATGTGAGCAACGCCCAACGTTCCGAGCAGGGGAATGAGGTGACAGCGGCACAGCGTGCACGGGAACTCGTTTGGCCTCAACTCGATCAGGTGGAGCAAACTCTGGTAAACCTGCCCGATATCGAGCCGCCGGAACTGCGTAATGCAGTGATGATCATCGTGCGAAGCGGAGGCAAACGCTTGCGCCCACTGATGGTTCTGTTAACGGCTGCCATGTTTGGTCATCTCGATCGTCGCACGGTAGACCTGGCCAGCGCGGTTGAAATGCTCCATACCGCGACCCTCGTTCACGACGATCTGATTGATGGTTCCCTGATGCGACGCGGTACATCCACGCTCAATGCCACCTGGACACCTGCCGCCACGGTTCTCACGGGCGATTATCTGTTTGCGACGGCTGCCGGTCTGGCGGCCCGCACCGACGACCCGCGTGTTATTCGCACCTTTGCCGACACTTTGGGGGTTATTGTCGCTGGTGAGCTAAGCCAGCAATTTACGGACTGGACGCGCCGCAGCACGCGGGAAGATTACTACGCCCGCATTTATGCCAAGACCGCGTCGATGTTCATCCTGGTGGCCAAGGCAGCTGGGATGATCGGAGGAGCTCGCGAGGAACAGCTTTCAGCATTAGTGGAGTATGGACTCAATTTCGGTCTTGCATTCCAGATTGTGGACGATGTCCTGGATTTCGTCGCCGAGCCTGAGGAGGTCGGTAAGCCTGTAGGAAATGACCTGCGCAGCGGCCTCATCACTTTACCCGCCATCTGCTACCGCGAGGCAAATCCCAGCGACAATGACATAAACTGTGCCCTGCAAGGTACGTGCGACCAGGTTACGTACGATCGTTTGGTGGAACGCATCCGTGAATCTGATGCCATTGCTTCGTCGCTCAATGAGGCCAGTACCCACATCGAACGAGCCAAATTGGCGCTGGAGACATTCCCCAATAACGAATACCGTACGGCCCTTTATAACCTGACCGACTATGCTCTGGAGCGGAGTCGCTAGCAACGGCACTTCGAATGCGCCATGCTGGCCATCATTATCGTCTCATGGAATGTTCGCGACCTGCTGTGTGAATGTCTGAAATCGCTTCAGCGTCATCCAGCCACAACCCACAGCCAGCTGATTATTGTGGTTGATAACGCTTCGTCCGATGAGAGTGCCCGGATGGTGCAAACAGAATTCCCTTCTGTGTTGCTCATCCAAAACAATGTAAACCGTGGTTTCACTGGTGGGAACAACGACGGCATTGCCGCCGCGGAGAAATGGTTCACCAACGCTGCTGGTGAGCCTAAGCTGTCCGGGGGCATGGACCACTGTTACGTGCTGCTGCTGAATCCCGACACTGAGGTTATGGCTGGGACGCTGGATAATCTATTGCGCTACGCCGATGAGGTGCCTTCGACCGGACTTTTGGGTCCGCAACTCCTGAATGCAGATGGCAGTGTGCAGTCTTCACGCCGGCGCTTCCCCACCCTCGCCACCGCTCTATTCGAAAGCACCTGGTTACAGAACCTTGCACCACGCCGGCTTCTGTCGGCATATTACATGCAGGATGTGCCCGCTACACAGGTAACGGAAGTGGATTGGGTTTACGGCGCCGCCATGCTGGTGCGTCGCAGTACTTATCGGCAGGTCGGCGTTCTGGATGAACAGACGTACTTCATGTATTCCGAGGAGGTGGATTGGTGCTGGCGCATGAAGACCGCTGGCTGGCATGTCGTTTACCTGCCACAAGCCAGAGTGGTACACCACGAGGGACGGAGCAGTGAGCAGGTATCTGCCCGACGCATGGTGTACTTCAATACCAGTAAAGTACGCTACTTTAGAAAGTGGCACGGGCGGTTTCAAGCAACGCTGCTTCGCGTGACATTGCTGAGCATGTTTGCCCAGCAATTCGTACTCGAAGGACTGAAGTGGCTGGCTGGGCACAAGCGATCGCTGCGTACACAACGCATGAAAGCCTACCTGGTTGTGCTCCGGTCGCGGCTGGCATGATGTTCTCTTTGGGTGCTGGCACCGGGCAGGTTTCATGCTAATGCTATCTCCTTCCTGGCTGGTGAACCGCTATGGCGCGCACTAATCCGGTAACAGGCAGACGCCAATGGCCTGGGCTGCGACACGAACGGGCATTACTCCGCGAAGGTTATCACCTCGTTGCTGGTATCGATGAAGCTGGGCGCGGTGCCTGGGCCGGACCGGTGTATGCGGCTGCCGTCATTCTGCCGATTACCGCAGCCGGTTGCCGCTCGCTTCATGGAGTGAACGACTCGAAGCAGCTTACCCCTCAACAGCGCGAGTGGTACCGCGAGCTGATTCCTCGTGTGGCGCTCGCCTGGGCTGTCGCCAGTGCATCTCACCAGGAGATCGATCAGCTAGGCATTGTGCCCGCTACGCGCCTCGCTATGGTACGCGCAGTGAACAGCCTGCAGCTCAACCCCGATGCCCTGGTCATCGACGCCGTTAAGCTACCAGACCTGCCGCAGCGTCAGGATGTGTTCTTTTACGCCGATTCCATCAGCCTGTCGGTGGCGGCGGCATCGATTATGGCCAAGACTGAACGGGACGCTTTCATGTGCCGGCTCGCACAAGAGTTGCCGTCCTACGGGTTCGAGAGCCACAAGGGATACGGCACCTCTTTACATCAGGCTGCGCTGCGGCAATGGGGAGTGTCGTGGGCACATCGGCGCAGCTACGCGCCGATTCAGCGTTTATGTGCGACACCGAACAAATATGCTCCGGTCTGCCCAGGAGCTTCGTTATAAATCGGACGCAATGTGGCATCAAGGAACCGCAGGGTGGGATTAAGCCGGGATGGTAGAGGCACCCAGGTATGCAGCAGCTTCTTCCACATCAGGTTTGGTAATCCCAGGTAGTGGCCCAGTTCCAGTGTCTGCAATGCTCGTGGTGAAAAGTAGTACCAGATGGCATCGACTGTAAAGCCGGCTTTTTGCAACCGTAGCTGCCACGCGGCAGGGCTGTCACAATGCTGGTGACGCGAGATCCGGTTGAACCAGCGCCGATACCAGGCGCCCAGCAATTTGGCACCCAGTAACCAGTCGGTAAAGTGATCTGAAGGCGAACAGAACAGAAAGTACCCACCTGTCCGAAGCACGCGGTATGCTTCAGCAATAACAGGATCAAGGTCTCGGATATGCTCCAGCACCGAGTTACTGATGACAGTTTGGAATGACGCGGTGGCGAACGGCAATTGGGAACCATCAGCCAGTGTAAGCAGTCTATGTGCGCGCCGGCTGCGCGCCTCCTGGGTTGGCGTCCACCATGGATCGATACCCGCGTCAAGTGGCCGTGAGAAAGTCTGCCTTGCGAAGCTCCCATCGCCTGACCCTAGATCCAATACAGGCGAGGCGACGGGCAGATGCTCATAAAAGCGCGATTCGACTGCGCGAAGCAGAGCCCGGAAGTAGGGTAACTCCGTTAGCTGATTCCATAGATAATCACGTGGTTCGCTTGGAGTAAATTCATTCTTTTCCGGGCTAACAAAAGGCGTTTGTGATGGCGAGCTCTCTGGTTGGTTCATTGGAGGGCGATTTTAACATTTATAGAAATCTGCTTCTAGTACCGGCAATCCTGCTTGGTATTGGTGCGCAGGTGGTGCTCTCGTCGGGAGAGCTGGCCCTGGCTGTATTGGGCTACGCAGCGGCCGTCATTTGCGCCATCGCCGGCGTAATGCCATTAGGTGCGGACAAGTGGGCTGAAGTACGTCATGGCACAGGGTTGCCACGCGTATGGCGTCTGGTTCTTATTGCAGCCGCACTCGTATTCGGTGCCACCGCGTTCGCAATGAGTTACGGTAATCTGTATCGCGTCTCGAATGTCATCCCCTGGTTGGCTAGCCTGGTGTGTTGGTGGCTGGCATGGATGGTTACCGGCAAGAACAAAGGCAAACCTACGGAGCCAGCACAGCCAGTGCCATTGAGCTCCACCTCATCGCGGTCAGTACGGTCTTTTGCTCCCCTCCTCCTGCTACTGGGCATATTAGCGATCGGACTGGCTTTTCGCTATGTAGACCTGGCTGACAATCCGCGCGAGATGAATAGCGATCACGCTGAAAAGCTGCTGGACATTCGCGACATCATCAACGGCGCGCCTCACATCTTTTTCGAGCGAAATACCGGACGGGAGCCCGAAGGTTTTTACTGGACGGTGCTCCTGATTCAGGTATTCGACTTGCAGCAGAATTTCATAGCGCTTAAGTTGGGTACAGCTTTTATCGGCTGGCTCATGTTGCCGGCCATCTACATGCTGGCGCGCGAAGTATTCGGTACCCGCACCGCACTCCTGGCCACCCTCTTTGGCGCCGTGGCGAGTTGGGCTGTTCTCACGTCGCGCTTTGGTCTGCGCTTTCCTTTTGCACCTTGTGCGGTAGCGTGGACGATGTACTTTTTGGTACGTGGACTTCGCCGTGGTGAGCGAAATAGCATGCTGGCCGCTGGTATATGGTCCGGTATTGGTATGCAGGGTTACACGGCTTATCGTTTCATGGGCATTGTGGCCCCACTGATCGTCCTCTTCTGGGTAGCCTGGACCTGGCGCCACGGACAGCGGGCGCTAGCACGCGCAAGTCTCGGCAGTGGTCTCCTCGCTCTGGTCATGGCAGTGCTGGTGATGATGCCTTTGTTGCGCTACGGATTTGATCACCCAGACCAGTTGTTTTATCGCGCCGCGACGCGTGTCGGCACAACCAGTGACACCCTGCCCCAAAACGCAGTGGGTATTTTTGCCAACAACGTCAAGAATGTCTTACTCATGTTTAATTACACGCACGACGAGGTATGGGTGCACAACCTGCCTGACCGCCCGGCCATGGATGATGTACTGGGGGCATTACTGGTCATAGGCGCCGCCGGGTCTCTGGTTCTCAGCGTTCGCCGCCAATCCATCTGGCCTGCAATGCTTTTTGGTTCCGGTGTGCTGATGCTTATACCTTCTGCGCTGAGCATTGCCTACCCTCGCGAGAATCCCAGTGTCGTGCGCACCAGCGGCGCCATTCCCATGCTGGTGATTGTGTGTGCTGTCATTCCAGGTAACTTGCTGGATAATCAGCGCCTGTTCAGCCATTCCATCACGCGGTCCACTCTCATCGGGTTGACGACGTTAACCCTATGTGCTTCGACCATCGGTATTAATATCCAGCGTGTCTTTGTGGATTATCCTGCTGAATACTGCCCGCGTGCGCAGGATGCCAGTGATATCGCGCACGCGATGGATGCCTGGGTTGCGGCATCGTCAGATCATCTACGGACCAACGCCTGGATCGTCGGCTATCCCTACTGGGTGGACTCGCGCGCCATTGGAGTATGGATTGGCGATATTACCTTTCCCAACACAATCGGCGCTTCGGTCGGTCTGCCTGATGTGACAGAAGCGGACTTACACGGGCTGCCTGGCTGGTTCGTACTTAACCAGCACGACACCGAATCGTTACGCGCTCTAAGTCGTAAATATCCGCAAGGCCGCGCGACGTTGATGGTTGGTACTCAGTGTTCTGAGAAACGTTTCATTGTTTTCACCACACAATAGACGGGACCACGTCTAGGTTAAAATCCATAACTATCCGTTTTATGGCAAATGTATTGTTAGAAAGTCATCAACTCGAGCTTACTCCCGCAATATCTCGCTCGACACGTCTTAAGCGTCTTACTCGTCCGCTCCTGCTCGTACTTATTCTCCTTATCGGCGCCATCTTTCGCTTTAATGACATCAACTGGGATCAAAACCGTCACCTTCACCCAGATGAGCGCTACATGACCGTCTTGGCCACCCTCCTTAAAACACCCAGCAGCTTTGCGGAATACCTTGACTCGGGTAAAAGCCCGCTGAATCCATTTAATACAGACTGGGGCCGCAGTTACGTATACGGCACCGTACCACTCTACGCTGGATTTTATTTCGCTCACTTCCTGGAACAGGGCTGTGGACCTCAGCCAAAACTGGTCCCACAGCTCCTGGGGCAAATGCTTTTCGGCAGTGCCGTAAGCAATTGCCCAGCTGGTACCTTAGTTGGATATGACTACATGGCTCTGGAAGGTCGTATCCTGTCAGGTTTGTACGATCTGTTGTCGATTTTGGTGCTCTTCCTCATTGGCAAGCGACTGTTTGGGTGGCGTGTCGGTCTGCTGGCTGCAGCATTCAGCACAGCGACGGTGCTGCAGATCCAGCAGGCCCATTTCTTCACTGTTGAGAGCGCCACTAATCTGTTCGTGGTTCTCACAATTTGGTTTTGTGTCTTGCTTATCACTGACAGAGGGCCATGGTCGTTTTGGCGCACGGTGCGTCTTTTACTCTATGCCACAGGCGCCGGGATCAGCACGGGGCTGGCTCTGGCAAGCAAAGTTAGTGTGTGGCCTTTGATCCCGCTTATCATCGTCACGACACTCGTCCTTTTGATACGCGATCAACGATCCGGCTTCGCACCCATTGTCAGCGCGCTGGGTGCACTTGTGTTGGCTGGCATCTTCACATTCGGCACGTTCCGCATCGCGCAACCCAACGCATTCGTTGGCAGTAGCTCGACCGAGTTCACTCTCACAATGCAATCGTGCGCTCAGCTTGACGCCAGGGATCCACTCACACGTGTGTGCGCCATTGGGGCGCGACTGCCACAAACGATCCGTGAGATCGTAGCGCCCTCATCACGCTACATCCAACAGCTCATCCTCGCAGAAGGCTTTGTTAATGGAACCATCGATGCTCCCTTCGGCATCCAATGGACAAATCGCACTCCGATCGTTTTTCCACTTGTCAACATCGTCTTCTGGGGTTTGGGGTTGCCACTCGGACTGGCTGCCTGCTTGGGCTTTCTCTACACCCTGCGGCGACTGCTGCTCGGCCGGCGCTGGTGGGCCTACTTGCTGCCGGTTCTCTGGACAGGTTTTGACTTCCTCTATCAAAGTACGCAATGGACCAAGTCCATGCGATACCTGCTATACATTTATCCAACGCTGTCTCTGTGCGCCGCAATTGGCCTGGTGGCACTCTGGCGTACCTGGCGTCCAGACCGCCTGAGCAAAAAACTGACTTTATGGAAGTATGCGGTTGTTCGGAATATGCCGGCCGTGTTAATAGGCATGACTGTGTCGCTCAATCTCGTTTGGGCGCTGGCTTTCTCAGCCATCTACAGTCAGCCAATTACTCGCGTAACGGCATCCGAGTGGGTCTTCGCCCATGTACCGACCGCACTGGGCTTGAGCTGGGGCAAGACCAACCAGACACAGTTAGGCGTGAAGCAGATCATCCTGCAACCCGGTGTGGTGCAGACGTACCCATTCAAACTCGATGCCGGCACGTCACCCATTCAAGCAAATCTGCAGGTGACCTTAAACAAAATACAGGGCCTGGGTCTGGTGCAAGCCCGGGTGATAGACACCAACGGTCAGACAGTGCTGGGTAGCGGCAAGACATCGATTGATGCATCCCACACGGTTATTCAGATTGACCTCGGCCAGACCGTACTGCATGCTGAGACGCAATATTTTGTGGAGCTATCCCTGCTGTCCGGGCAGACCGTATCTTCACATACCAGTACCGTAGCTAACGAAGCCTGGGATGACGCAGTCCCCCAACCCATAGATGGTAAAGACGCTTATGGTGCGTACTATAACGGCCTGACGTCGTCCAGCGATGGCCAGATGCAAAACTACAATGAGGACGACCCCAGCAAGCTGCCGCAGATGCTGAATTGGCTCGACGAAGCTGATTACCTGGTGCTCTCTTCCAATCGCCTGTACGCATCCATTCCGCGCCTGCCCTGGCGTTACCCAATGACCACCGAGTACTATCGAGCTCTGTTCGCCGGTGAACTGGGTTTCAAGCTGGTTGCAGATTTCAACTCATTCCCGCGGCTGGGACCGTTCATCTTCAATGATCAGGAGATGCCTCAGACCCTCAAGCGCTATCCTGATACGCAGGGAACACCTCCAGGCATTCAGGTGCCTTACCCTACCGCTGAAGAAGTATTCTCCGTCTACGATCACCCACGTGTGCTGATCTTCAAGAAAACACCAGCTTACTCGCGGGCATTAGCTCAGGAAATACTCGGCAAGTTTGACCTCACACGAACGATCAAACAGACGCCCCTCGCCGCTGTGAATTCTCCCAATGGAATGCTTTTTGATAACAAGACGCTCGATGTACAGCAAGCGGGTGGCACCTGGATCGATCTGTTTCCCCGCACTTCACCGCTGAATCAATCACAGCCACTCGCCGTGCTGGCCTGGCTTGCGTTAATTGAGATACTCGGCCTGGCCACATTCCCCATCATAGTGGTCGCAACGTCACACGCGGTGCGGCCCGTCAATCGGTCCAACACTAACGCGGCTGTTCCAGACGGTCCGCCGTCTGTATGGCACTATGCTCTGGTGGAGGGCGGCTACTCGTTCACTAAAATCCTGGCGCTCTTGCTAGTGGCATGCATTGCCTGGTGGCTCGGCAGTACCAAAATCACTACATTTAGTGCCTTGCAGATTTGGTGCATCAACCTTGGACTTATCGCCTTCGGTGCAGTGCTGTGGTGGCGTAACCGAGATCGCATTCGCCAGTTATGGTTGCAGCGTTCCAAAGTGATCATCGCGTCAGAGTTGGTGTTTCTATTTGGTTTCGCCCTGTTCCTCGTCGTGCGCATTGGCAATCCGGATCTGTGGCACCCTTATATGGGTGGCGAAAAGCCAATGGATTTCGCGTTTTTAAACGGCGTGCTCAAGTCCACCTACTTCCCACCCCTGGATCCATGGTTTGCCGGCGGGTATATCAACTATTACTACTTCGGCTACGTGATCGTCGGCACACCCATCAAAGCTCTTAGAATTGACCCGAGTATTGCCTATAACCTGGCCATTCCATTGTTTTACGGACTGACGGCCAGTGGCGCGTTCGGGTTGGGCGCCACGTTTTACACCACCCTTCGGCGTGCACGAGGATCAAGGCAACAGGGTGGCACCGCATCAACGCCTCCCACGCCGCAGTCTGTAGCAGATCCATTGCCCTATGGTCGTGTTGTGCTGGCTGGTCTCATGGCAGCCTTGTTTGTGGTTGGCCTTGGCAATTTACGTGAAATGGACGTCATATGGCCAGCCTGGCAACAACTGGGCGGAATCCAGCATGGGACGGCGCCTCTGCCTGCCGCCTTCAGCGGCTTCGTAAAATGGGTGCAAGGTACAGCACTACCCATCTATCCCAACTGGCCATACTGGAACCCAACACGCCCCACCGCTGGCCTGGCCGTGGACTCGGTGCAGATTGCCGAATTCCCGCTCTTCACCTTCCTGTATGCCGATCTGCACGCCCATATGCTGGCCATGCCTATAGCGTTCCTTGCCCTGGCATTTGCTCTGGCCTATGCCATTGGCGTGCGTCGCTGGTATACCATCGGTCTGGGCGCTCTGGTCGTTGGCTCTCTTTGGCCTACTAACTCGTGGGACTATCCGGTTTACCTGCTGGTTGCTCTGGGAGCTCTGTACATCGGTAAGGTATCCGAGCGTGGCCCTTCCGTCCGCCTCACCGACTGTATAAAGGACGGAGTGCGCATACTGCCCGCATTAATCGTGTTCGTCGCGCTCACACGTGCTTTTTTTATCCCTTATCTTGAGAATTACGGTTCCGCCTATAACAGTATCGAGCCCTGGACAAGTGACCGCACTCCGCTCAACATATACCTCTCGATCTATGGGTTGTTTCTCGCACCGGTGATTGCCTACCTGGCTCTGGGTATATGGCGCAATCGCAGTGGCAGCTCGTCGCGCTTCATCATTGGAGTCATCTATGGCATAGCTACCCTTTTTGCTACATTGGTGCTATTGGCTATGCGTGTGCAAGTTGCCATTGTTGCGCTCCCACTGGCGGCGCTGGCCTTTCTGGCTGCGCTGATGCCGGGTACCCACGCACAAACGCGTATCTTGTGGTTTCTGACCTCTGGCGCGTTCCTGTTGGCGATCTTTGTAGAGTTGTTCACGCTGAAAGGTGACGTAGGCCGCATGAACACGGTGTTCAAGTTCTACATCCAGGCATGGCTGCTCCTGGGCGTCACATCAGGTGTCATGGTTATCTGGGTGTTCGAAAGGTTTGGAGAAGCGCGTGAAGCGATCTCCAGCCACATGATGACGGGTCGCAGCTCATGGTGGGTGTATCGAATTGGGCGACCTGTCTACATTGCAGCAATGGCCATCCTGATATTTCTGGCTGCCATGTACCCCATTTTCGCCATCCCCGCCAAGATGCATGACCGCTATGCGACGGATGCCCCCACTGGCCTGGATGGAATGGCGTATATGACACGCGCCATTCGCTACGAACAACACGGCAATAAAAGCAGTACCTTCCCATTAATGGATGACTATCTGGCCATCAAATGGATGCAGGATCATGTACAGGGCTCGCCTACCATCATGGAGGGAACAACCGGACCAGACCTCTATCGCTGGGGTAATCGATTCTCAATCTACACCGGTTTACCGGCTGTAGTGGGTTGGGAATGGCATGAGCGGCAACAGCGTGCTGCTCTCGACGACCGCATCGTCTACGAAAGGGATTCTGATGTATCTGAGTTCTATGACACGACTGACATCAGCATAGCGCTGACCCTGCTCCGCCGATATAACGCGCGCTATGTGATCGTAGGACAGCTTGAACACGTCTATTATGAAGATCAAGGCTTCATCAAGTTCGCGCAGATGGTTAAGGATGGCTACCTGTCAGTTACGTACCAGAATCCGGGAACTACTGTGTATAAAGTTGCAGATGTTGTGTTTCCCGCTCCTCTTGCGGTGTCCAGCGCGACTACACAGCACATAGCTCAAAGATAGAACAGTGTTACATTTTGGACCGGTTCACGACATATTACTAATAGCAAGATGCGTGTGAGAAGTGAGCTGGGTTAGTTATGACAGAGTCTATTTCATTAACGGGAAATCTTCCCCAGGATATCCTTTCACCATTAGCCGGAGCGGCTGCTGGTGAGCGGGAAGATAGTGACGCTCAGCTCATCATAGCATCAAAACATAATTGTGAAGCTTATGCCACACTGTATCGTCGTTATGCAAATAGTGTCTACCGTTACATGCTGGTCTGTGTTGTAGATGAACAGGATGCGCAGGACCTGACAGCACAGACATTTCTGGCTGGACTGGAAGGTGTGCAAGCCTATCAGGGTCGCGGCACATTCGCGGCCTGGCTCTTTAGTATCGCACGACGAAAAGTCATGGATTTTTATCGCCATTCACAGCCGCATATTCCATTTGATGAGCTTATACAGGTGCCACATCCGGAGCAGCAACCAGACCAGATCGTCGAAGAGCGCTGCGATTACGAGCGGTTAACGCGAGCCATCGGTACGCTCGCGCCAGATCGTGCCGAAGCCATACGATTGCGCATCTTCGCCGAACTCAGCGTTAATGAGATCGGCGAGGCTATGGGTCGCAATGAAAGTGCAGTACGCATGTTACTGTCACGAGCTTTGCACGACCTGCGTTTGCGCCTGAACAGCACGTCACCTTCGTTCACGGCCAGGTGAAAAGCATATTTACCGATGGAACGCGAACAACAAGACAGCCAGACTCACGACCTTCCACCAGAAGACCTCGATGCATTACTGGAAGCCCTGCAAAAAGGTGCTCCTTCCTTTTTACCGAGAGACCACCATGCCGAGGAACACTATCTGGAGGAACTGATCCATATTGCACGCCGTGCCAACCTGGATGACGGTTATGCTGCACGTCTGGAAAGTCACTTGCGCCGTACACGCTCTCGTGCGATACCGCATCCTGACCTGCAAGTCAGGTTACCTGCGCATACCAGGCAATCCTGGCGCCGGATGGCAGTCGCTTTCTCTGTTGTCACACTGGTAACTGTGCTGGGCCTGTCAAGTGTTGTCGTTTCGCGCGTTCCGCAGATCAGCGCAAATGCTCCTCTGTCCAACTGGTACAACGGAGGCTTGCTTGCTGCCAGTGCTTTACCACCCTGGCAGACTGAGACACTCGGCGATTTGCCCCGCACTGGCTCCGGTATGCAAACGACAACTTCGGATGCTTTCACCACACCACAAGATGATTCAATCTCAACCGGCACTATATATTCCCTATATCCTGTTAAGGCGCCTGCACCGCCTCACACTCCGTTGCCTGATCCCCATACCCTAATTCCAACTACCCTCGGTCACTGAAACGACTGACTTACGATGATTGACATTCTGCTGTGGTACGTATGGATGCAGGTCTTCGCGATAAGCGGCTGGCTTATCACCAGTCATTGGCTTCATGATCTGCCTGACCGGGGCTATGGCATTAGTAAAGCGATCGGGGTCATATTGGCCGGTTTTGCATATTGGTGGCTAGTGACGCTTGGCCTCGCGCCTAATGCACCCGGTGCAATAGTGCTGGCCATCATCCTGGTCGCCCTGACCGGTATTGCATTGCATGCCTACGGTTCACGCGGACCGCAACGTCAACCCCTGATCCATCTACCCGGTCTGTCTGTTATCGTCGCGACGGAGGTGGTGTTTGGCGTTGCATTCCTGGCATGCACGATTTATCGCAGCTACACACCACAGATCGTTGAAGCGGGTGGCGAGAAGTTCATGGAGTCCATGTTTATAAACGCCATCTTGCGCAGTCCCAGCTTCCCACCTAACGATGCCTGGCTATCAGGCTACACCATCAGTTACTATTACTTTGGCTACATCCTGCTGGCGATGCTCACACGCATCAGCGGCGTCGCGCCTTCCATCGGTTTCAATCTGGGGGGAGCGATGGTTTTCGCTCTCACCATCGTATCTGCCTTTAGCGTGGGCTTCAACTTATGGGGCACCTTCCGGCGCACCACTGCGGGGCAGTCAAGCGTGAGCCCGGTTGGAGCCGTCAGCCTCCATTCTAAGAACCCTACAGGTTCGCCCATTCTGGCCGGGCTCCTGGCAGCCATCATGCTGGGCGTAATGGGCAATATGGGTGGTCTGATGGAGTCCATTCGCTGCACGGGCATCCTGCCACAGTCGTTCTGGTCCTGGCTCGATATCCGCCAGATCGCGCAGCAGCCCATCCAATGCTCCGGGCTCCTTCCGACGCGCTTTTATTGGTGGTGGGACTGGTCGCGCGTCATTCACGACTACACACCCACCGGCGCCAACCAGGAGGTCATCACCGAGACACCAGCGTTCAGTTTTATCCTGGGCGACAATCACCCGCACGTGATGGACCTGCCCTTCGTGTTATGCGCCGTCACGTTGGCTCTGTACTTTCTCACTTCACGCCGCTTCTATACGGACCCAGCCACAGCCAGTCCCGGTGATGGGTCAACCCACCGGATCAAACTTGACGGGCAGCCTGCTGTAAACTGGCTGATGGGCGCAGCGCCTCATATGCTCCTGGCCGGTGTCGTAGTCGGGGGATTGGGGTTCATGAATACCTGGGACTTCCCTGTCTACGGCGTACTGGTGGGAGGTGCTGTGCTGCTGGGGCGGTGGTATCGGCGCGAGCCTATTTTGCCGGGTGTGCTGTTTGGCCTCTCCATTTTTGTGCTGGGTTACCTTTTTTATATTCCTTTCTACAGCGTCTTCGCATCGCAGGCACGTGGGATTGGCGTCAACCTGTTCAATGGGACCCGTTTCGTGCAGTTTTTCATGATGTTCGCTCCATTCATCGTTGCCGCGCCATTGTTTGCCGCCCAAACTTTCCAGGAGCTTCGTCTGCCCCCCCGGCGAATCGTCCTGCAGGTAATCAGTCTTGCCCTGGCTGCGTTAGTCTTTGCACTTTTTGCCGTGGTCGTATTGGGTGTGTCGTCTGCACAGGGGCGCGCGTATCTGGCTGAGCTGAATGCCAGCGGAAGCGTCATGGGCGTCTCCCGTGAAGTCATCATGCAACGCCTGATCGGACGTCTGACCGATCCATGGACACCCATCTTCCTGCTGCTGGTGGCCGCCTCCTGCGCCGTGCTCGTCTTGACGCGGCCACATGCAGAACAGGGTGTGGACCTTGGGTATGCTGAGAGTACGCCACCAGCGATAGGAACCAACGAGCGGTTGATAAAATCATTTGTCCTTTTGCTTTTTCTAGGCGGAGCATTGCTCACCGTCGCCGTGGAATTCATTTTCTTGCAGGACCTGTTTGGGACGCGCATGAACACCGTGTTCAAGTTCTACTACCAGGCTTGGACGGTATGGGCGATTGCCAGTTCATTCGCCCTCATGACCTTCCTGGAGCAACGTCATCTACTCGCCACGGTCGGTTCGTTTACGGTGGTCCTGTTGCTGCTGGCCGGTTTACTCTATCCCCTTTACGCGGCCATTTCGAAGACAGACGACTTCAGCGGGCCACCCACCCTTGATGGATCAGCTTACCTTCAGAGCGCGCATCCCGAAGACGCCCGTATCATTGCCTGGTTGAACCGAAATGTCCAGGGCGCGCCGGTGATCCTTGAGACGCCTGCCGACCATTATGGCTCCTATGTCTATAACGGCCGTATTTCAGTCTTCACGGGGCTCCCCACTCTGCTGGGCTGGGCTGGGCATGAGAATCAGTGGCGTGGCAATTACGACGTGCCAGCCCAGCGTGAGCCATTAATCAAGACGTTGTACAACACTACCGATGTACAGCAAGCCGAAGCTCTGATCCAGCAGTTTCATATCCGTTACGTCATTGTAGGCCAGCTGGAACGGACAACGTACAGTTCGGACGGCCTGGCAAAGTTTAGGCAGATGTGCCGGATTGACTATCAAACGGGCAGGAGTCTGATTTATGAATGCAACCCCTGAGCCATGGATGCAGGCAGGATAAGCCAATGAGTAGCGAAGCATCACCCGCACCGGTGTCACAGAGTATGGATTACACGCGCCGTGCTTTCAACCTGGCGGATATTAACGTCGAGATGGGGCTGTGGATGGCACTCGGCCTGGGTGCCTTGATGCTGCGCATATGGTACCTGGACGCAGCGCCACTGAATAACGTCGAAGCAACAGGCGCATTGAACGCGCTGGCTCTGTCGGCTGGCTCGGGCGTTCCCAGTCTGGATCCGTTCTTTAGCAATTTGCAATCGATTGTCATGTCGCTGTTCGGTGCGGATGCGTTCAGTGCCCGGCTTGTTGCCGCCTGCGCGGGTGCGATTCTGTGCGTATCACCATTGCTACTGCGCCCTGCATTAGGTCGCACGCGTTCGCTGTCGTTCGCCCTGCTCATGGCTTTCTCGCCGACGCTCCTGTTCGCCTCACGCCAGGCCGGCGGAGCATCATTAAGCTGGGCTCTGGGCATTGTGGCGTGGAGCTTGTGGTTACGCGGCACTCGCGATGCCCGGCGCGGTGCGTTCATTGCCCTGGGACTCCTGCTAGCCTGCGGGCAGGATGCCGTTCCGCCCCTCATCACGCTGGCTGCCTTATTGATTTTTGAATACTTCACCAGAGATCCACAGTCCCGCAACCCGCATGCACCTATTTCATCGACAGGTCCCTCGCATGTCATGGAGACACGCATCCATCGCACCTCCATCCAAGAATGGGATATTCTCCTGGGGGTGCTTGCTTTTGCGATCGCCAGCACCGCAGCCTTTTGGCGCTTGTCGGGCGTTGGCGATGCCGTAAATGGAATCGCCCTGTGGACGGGTTTTATTCCCTTTCAGCAACCCATCAGTGTTCTGCGTCTGGTCGCCGGTTGGCTGCTCTATGAACCTCTGCTGTACTTGGGAGCAGCGGCGGCATTAGTGTGGCTGATTGTTAATCATCGATTGAATAGGCGCGAGGTGGATTGGTTGATCTGGGGAGTGATAGGTCTGGTGGTGGTGGCGTTGAACCCGGCCCGTGATGCGACGGGTTTGGTGCCCGTATCCATTAGCGCTGCAGCCATCGCCAGCGTAGCGTTGCAGCGCATGCTCCAGGTGCCAGTAACACCGCCCGACGAGATACTGGCGTACCCGCGGGTTGCCGAGCTGGTCGTATTCGGTTTGGCGACGGTTATGCTGATCTACGCTTTTATGGGTCTGGATATGTACGGCGCGCAGCGTATGGACACCTGGCTGTTTACGGTCCTCCTGGGCCTGTTGATGGTAGCAGGCATTGTGGTCGTAGCCACGCTCACGTACAACACACAGGTGGCCATTCGGGGCGTAGGTATGGCTGCCTGCCTGTGCCTTTTCATTTATACCGTCTCCTGTGGCTACCAGCTCACCCAGACTCGTGCAGCCGACGCGGCTGAGCCATACATCGGTGAGGCGGGTGATCCCGGTCTGCGCATACTGTTGCAAACCGTACAGACCATCAGCACGCGCGCCTATGGCGATCCGAACACAATCCCCTTGCAGGTAAGCAATGGCGCTCCTCCGGCGCTGCGCTGGGTCTTGCGCAATCAGCGAGGCGTCACCTATGTGGCGCACATCGCAAACACGGCCTCGGCGCTTACTCCAGTCGGCCAAAAGCCGGCTGACAATGCTTCCTATATCGGTAGCGCCTTCCGGGTAACTTCCAGCACCTCTCTGTCCAACTTGCGTTGCATCTCAGTTGGCACCACCAGCCAACTCGATTGCACGCCATTAGCTCGCTGGTTTACGCTGCGCGAGATCGACGAACAGTCCATCTCGAGCTGGGTGTTTTGGTTGCGACGGGACATCGCTCAAAAGTCTGATGGGCAGCCCTGATTGATAAACCCGCTATGAATCCGAATGATAGTGAGATGAGAAGGATTGATCAATAGAAATGGAACCACAAGGCACCATGATAGACCGCGAATCGGATTACCAACCGGCGAGCCACTCAGCGTGGCAGGCTGCAGCTTCGACACCCCTCACATGGCTGGACAGGTCACTCCTGGCCGGGCTGAACTGGGAGAAGCTGCTCTATATCATCTTCCTCGTCATAGCTATCATCTCGCGCTTCTGGGACCTGGGCGCTCGCGTCATGAGCCACGACGAGAGTTTGCACTCCTACTTTTCCTACAACCTGGCAACCGGCCGGGGTTACGCCCACACCCCTCTCATGCATGGCCCGCTGCTTTTTCACATCACAGCGCTGGTCTTTTATCTCTTCGGCGCTACCGATTACACCGCCCGTATTGCACCGGCTGTTGCGGGCGTGATTTTGGTAGCTCTGCCTTATCTGTTTCGGCGTTGGCTGGGGCGTCGGGGAGCCCTGGTGACGTCCTTTATGCTGCTCATCTCACCGTCCATTCTGTTCCACGCACGATACATCCGGCAGGAAGAGTTCATCCTCGTTTGGACATTACTCACAGCGTTGTGCACCTGGCGCTATCTGACCACCCGTCACACCGGCTGGCTTATCGGCCTGACTGCCGCTCTGGCTCTGCACTTTACTGACAAATCCACGGCTTTCCTCATCGTCGCCTTGTTCCTGGCGTTCCTGGCCCCGCTGGCGGTGCTCCAGCTTTATGACGCGCGTAGAAAACGTTCAGATGCCCTGACTGCACTGGCACTGACCGCCCTCCTGGCGGTTCTGATGGTTCTGGCCGGCATTGTGTTCGTACTCGTCAGTCGTTATATGATGGGCATCCTGAACCTGACCAGTCTGGTCGCCCAGCTCAACCCGTTGACTTTGACGTTTGATTACCGCGCTTTGATTTTTGCGCTGTCCATCCTGGTTCTGGCTGTTCTGTTTGGTCTGCTCACGTTCGTTCTGTTGCGGCGTCTATTCGGCACCTGGCTCCGGCTGGCATTCCACGCCTCCGCAGCCTTTAACGTGGTGGTCGTGATGATCACCATGACCATGTTCATGGCTTCGCCGGCCATGCTGTTGGTGCTCAACCCCATCTGGCGGGTAACCACAGGTGCGGATCTGGTGACGGTTAGTCTACTGGGCGATATGAGCAATCTGGCAAATAACATGCCGGTGATCGCCACGATGTTTGGGCTGGCCGTCATGATGATTGCATTGAGCGTAGCCATTGGCGTGTCATGGCGCTGGCGCGTATGGCTGCCTGTAGCAGGCCTCTTTGCGGGCATCACGGCCACCTTGTTCACCACGGTCTTCTCAAACGCAGCTGGTTTCGGTACGGGCTATGTCGGCATGTTGGGCTATTGGATGGCTCAACAGAATGTACAACGTGGCAGCCAGCCTCCCTACTACTACTTTTTGCTTGTCCCTCTGTATGAGTACACGCTCGTCATCGGCGCCATGTGTGCGCTGGTTTATGCCGTGTACCATACCGGACGACTAACGGTAAGCAAGCCCGCTCCGACTGACCGTACTCAGGCGCAGGCAGGTGACAGCACCTCCATCGGTGTGTCTTCCGGTGATTCGTTACAACAGTCGAACTCTTTTTTCGATACACCACTTGGGCGTGCTTTGCTGAGCCCCGATCAGTTGTTCCCGGTTTTCATGCTTTGGTGGACCTTCGCCGTATGGGTCATGTTTACCATCGCTGGTGAGAAGATGCCCTGGCTCACCGTTCACTTTGCACTACCCATGGCTCTACTGACCGGGTGGTTTTTGAATGCCGTCCTGAGCCCACCGCCAGTCCGCGACCCACTCAACGGACCACAGACTGAAACCTCCCGCGAACCCGGTGCAACCCGGCAGACTGGGCTGTTCACGCCGGGTCGCCTTCTCGCTATGGCTGGTTTGGCCATATTGGTTGTCCTGATGGTAGTGCGCATCCTTTCCCTGGTCGGCAATCTGGATCTTCAGCCGGGCGATGCCATCGGTATCTTGCGCTGGGTGGGAGCCGTGGCCATAACCCTGATCTTCATCGCGGTGCTGGCCTATTTTCTTCGCCGGATCGCCAAGCCTTATGCGGGACGCTCGCTCATCGTGGCGTCATTTGCCTTCCTGAGCGTGCTCACCATCCGCACCGCATTCATGGTGACCTACATCAACTACGACTACACCAAAGAGTTCCTGTTTTACGCTCATGGTGCGCCGGGTACGAAGATAGCCGTGGAGCAGTTGACAGACCTGTCCAAGCGTGTTTATGGCGACATGTCGTTGAAGGTCGGTTACGACAGCGATGTCAGCTGGCCTATGACCTGGTATATGCGGAAGTTCCCCAATGCACGCTTCTTCGTCGATTCGCTGCCCGATGACTATTCAAACCTGGATGCCATCATGATTGGCGACGTGGATCCCAAACGAACTGAGGATGACCAGTTGCTTTCAGGAAACTACACCAAGTTCAATTACATGCTGGTGTGGTGGCCGATGCAAGACTACTTCGACCTGACCTGGCAGCGCATCTACTACTCGCTGGTCAACCCGCCAGCGCGGGCAGCCCTTTGGGACATCATTTTCAACCGTGACTTCACAAAGTATTCGCAGGTCTTTAACAAAACGACCCTCACGCCGGACAAATGGTCACCCGGACATCGTTTCACTCTGTACATCCGCAACGATGTGGTGAACAAAGTTTGGGATTATCAGGCTGGTGCCGCACCTGCAGGAGGTGTCACTCAGACCATTAAGCTGGTGGGGCCTACCGGCATCGCGCTGGCGCCTAACGGAGATCGCCTGGTCATTGATCACAAGGCAAACTGCGTAGTGCGCATCGCTCCGGATGGCACCATCGTGAGCACTTTTGGTTCATACGGGTCGGCTAATGGCAAATTCAATGATGCCTGGGGCATCGCAGTCGATAGCGACGGCAGTATTTACGTGGCTGACACATTCAACCATCGCATACAGAAATTCGACGCGCAGGGTAACTTCCAGTTTGCCTGGGGCTCTCCAGGTGTGAGCACGGCACCGGGTTCGGGCCGATCCACCATCTTCTTCGGTCCGCGTGCCATTGTCTTCGATCATCAGGGCCACCTGCTGGTCACCGATACAGGGAACAAACGGGTACAGGTGTTCGACCGCAATGGCGATTTCCTGACTCAATTTGGCTCGGCGGGCAGCGGCGATGGCCAGTTCAACGAACCGGTTGGTCTGGCTGTCGATAGCCAGGGCAACATCTATGTGGCGGATACGTGGAACAAGCGGATCGAGGTATTCGATTCGAGCTATAAGTTCCTGCGCGCCTGGGTTGTGGATGCCTGGCAAGAGATGGATCCGAACGATCTCCAGTCAGTAGATCACAAGCCCTTCCTGGCTATCAGCGGCAACATATTGCTGGTGAGTAGTCCAATGACTCATCAGGTCCTTGGCTACACGTTCACCGGCCAGCCTGTCACGCTGCCAGGTGTGAGTTTTAACGCTGACGCGCTGCCAACCGGTCTGGCTGTAAGTGGAAAAACCCTCTATGTGACGAACGCGGCGGGAGGGCCAATTCAACAGTTCCAGCTGCCTTAAGATCGATTCCAGTCGCCAATACCCATTGGGGTGCTGGTAAACTTGCTTGCCGATATTTGCTAACGCTGTACCATACAAATACATGTTCAGATTTCTGAACCCCGGCAGGTTGGTGGATGGCGAGCTGGAGTTAGTGCTCGCCTTCAAATATCCTGGAGACGAATCGCATGGCTATGTCCCAACCTATCGGTTCAGCATGACCCTGGTAGGCCAGTACCAGGAAATCGGAAATATCGAGTTACGGGTCGGAAACATCGAGCACATCGTGATGTATGCTGGGCATATCGGCTACCGTGTACACGCGCCATACCGTGGCCATCGCTACGCGGCCCGTTCGTGTCGGTTGCTCATCCCACTGGCCCGGCAGCACAATTTACATACGCTATGGATCACCTGCAACCCCGACAACTACGCATCGCGGCGTACGTGTGAGATCGTTGGGGCGCAACTGGTTGAGGTCGTCGATCTACCTCCCAGCACCGAAATGTATCGGGATGGTGAACGCCAAAAATGCCGTTATCGTCTTAACATTTAGGGAACCGTCAAGGAGTTTGACCATGTCCACGCTGAACGCGTATCGCGATGGTGCCACGTCACCTTGCTTTGTGCCTGTCCCGTTTGAGGGCAACGCGACCTTCGACAATCTAGGCGCTTTCGGGGTTTCCGCGTCTCTGATCGCCGCCATACCTCAAGCCGCTCGCGGTGATGTGACAGGCTGGGGGATTCCCTTTACGGTACGCACTCCGATCATCCTGGCGGATAAGCCTGTGCGTATCGAGTTCGCTCCGTTCCAGGCGCGGCAACTGGTGTTTCTTCACACGTCAGACATGCGACCCGATCCATACAATGACCAGGGCTTCATCATGGCATCGCGCGGGCATGGGCAATTGGGAGAGCTTGCCGCGACCTATGTTGTGTCCTACAGTGATGGGACTCAGGAACGCATCGCCATCCGCCGGCGTCACCATCTGGGTACCTTCCAGCGCAATTGGGGCGAAAACTGCTTTGAAGCCGTGGCCATCCATAAACCCATGTCCCTGCGAGCCTCGCACGAGCAGACGGTAGGCTTTTGGGGAGTGTCGCAGACACGCGTCGATCCGCGAGATTCTTCGGCTTTCGTAAGCTGGCTTTATGCGTGGGAAAATCCCCATCCTGATTTATCCATCAGCAGCGTCAGTTTCGAGCCGGTTAGCGGTGTACTGGTGATCTCTGCCCTTACGGCAGGCGATGTCAGCTCGCAGCCCCTGCGTTGGCGCAATCGGCGCAAGCTCATTTTCACGCTGCCCGAAGGGATGACTTTCGATCCCACCCTGGATGCGGATGGCCAATTGAGTCAGATTCAGATCGACATGGGTCAGGTCATCTCGGCTCAACCGAGGTTGATGTACCCGCTTGAGCAATGGGAACACAGTGATAACAACCAGTTGCCCACCCGCTCAGAGCGCCAGGTGATCGTCGAGTATGCCTGCCATCCCGATGCGCGCTTCCATCTGCCAGGCGGCAAGACGGTTCCGGTCGCCGAAGTAGAGGCCGGACAGGTTGGGACGTTTCTGGAGCCTGTCGCTCCACAGTCACAACGCGTCACGTTGCGTGTTGTGGTCCAGGGTTCCACTCAACCTGTTCCAGTAAAGCTGCACGTGCACGGTCAGGCGGGTGAGTACCTGGCGCCGGTCGATCGCCACCGCATCCCGAATCCTGCCTGGTTCGAAGACTACAGCGTCGATTTTTATCATCAGGCCTTGCATGCCTGTACCTACATCGCAGGCGAGACGACCCTGGACCTGCCGCTGGGGAAGGTTTATATCGAGGTGTCAAAGGGATTTGAGATACGCCCGCAACGGCTTATCTTCGATGTGACGCCCACTACAACCGAGATCGTCATAGAGCTGGAAAAGGCGCTTCATTGGCGCGAAAAAGGCTGGGTCACGGCTGATACGCACGTGCATTTCCTCTCACCCATCTCGGCATTACTGGAAGGTTCTGCCGAGGGGGTGAATGTGGTGAACCTGCTGGCCAGCCAGTGGGGCGAGCTGATGACCAATGTGGGTGACTTCGACGGTCACACAACCTGGGGCTCGAGCGAGAGCGGCGGTGACGGTGAGTACCTGGTGCGGGTTGGCACTGAGAATCGTCAACATGTGCTGGGACACATCTCGCTGCTGGGATATGGAGGCCGGATCATCGCCCCCATGACGACAGGCGGCCCCGACGAATCTGCCATGGGCGATCCGATCGAGTCCTTGTTGACCGAGTGGGCTCGCCAGTGCAAACATCAAGGCGGGCTGGTCGTACTGCCGCACTTTCCCAATCCACGCGCCGAGCACGCCGCCACCATCGTTTCTGGTAATGTGGACGCGTTGGAGATGACTTCATGGGGTGATCTCTATCGCGGCATTGACCCGTATTCCGTCTCCGACTGGTATCGCTACCTGAACTGCGGCTATATGGTCGCAGCATGTGGTGGAACAGATAAAATGTCTTCCGACACGGCCGTTGGCACCGTGCGTACCTATGCGCGCATCGACCCCGGAACGATCTTTAACTATCAATCATGGATGCAGGCCATACGCCGCGCTGAAACGTTTGTTACTTATGGGCCATTGCTGGACTTCATGGTGAATGGCAGACCGATGGGCAGTCGCATCCCGGTGCCTCGGGGTGGTGGAACGTTCGACGTGACATGGCAGGTTGCCAGTGTGACCATCCCCCTCACACGTGTGGAATTGGTCATAAATGGAGAAATCCGCGAGAGTGTTAGCGTGACACTCGGCGAAGCTTCCGGTCACTGGTCGATTCCCCTTGAGCGAAGCTCCTGGTTGGCTTTGCTGGTTCGTGGCAAGTACTCGCATCAGACTGAGATCATTGCTGCCCACTCGTCGCCCGTGTTGGTGAAAATGGAGGGATCGCCCCTTCTCGCAGCTGCCGATGCTGTCACGATTCTGGAGCAAATCGAGGGGGCGCTGGCGTACCTCGACACGGTCGGCACGCGTGCCGAAGATCTGATTTACAAGCGCATGCGGTTGGAGCTGATTTCTGCACATCGCAGTCTGCATAACCGCATGCACGAGCTGGGATACCTTCACCCGCACTCCCCAGCCACTGACCATCCCAGCCATCATATTCCACCGTCGCGTTAATCCATCCCCGACCGGGTAACTGTTACGGAGTGGATATAAGGAGATAGTATGCAGTGGGAAAACTTGACCTCCACCGACTTCGCCGTCGCCGTGCGCAGCACGGGCGTATGTATTCTTTCTTTCGGTGTCCTGGAGAAACATAGTGAACACCTGCCTCTGGGCACCGACTTTCTAAATGGACACCGCCTGGCATGTCTGGCGGCTGAAAAAGAACCCGCTGTAGTGTTCCCGCCCTTTTACTTTGGTCAGATTTACGAGGCGCGCTGTTTTCCAGGCGCGCTGACACTCCGTCCCATCCTGCTGCTTGAGTTGCTGCAGGGTGTTTTAGATGAAATTGGGCGCAACGGGTTCCACAAGATCATCCTGCACAATGCACATGGCGGGAATTCTCATCTACTGCCGTTCCTGGCACAGTCCAGCCTTTGGGAGCAAAAACCATACGTGCTCTATTATTATGTTGACTCGTTATCGGGCAATCGCCATGCGGAGTGGGCTGCCCTGCTGGAGACGAAATACCATGGCCACGCCTGCGAGTGCGAGACGAGTATCTCGCTGGCCAATCATCCCCACCTGGTGAAGATGGAGCGCGTGCCCGAACAACCGGCTGAGCCATTAGGTCGTCTGGCTGGCGTGCCAGGCAACTTTAGCGGAGTGAGCTGGTACGCGAACCATCCAGATCATTACGCCGGCGACGCACGCCCTGCTACGGCTGAGAAAGGTCGTGCTCTGCAGCGGCTGCTGGTGGATGCTTTCGCGGAGTTCATCGCCAAAGTCAAAGCCGACCAGGTGGCTCCTGCATTACAGCAGGAGTTTTTTAACCGCGTTCATCAGGTTGAACAGGCCTGAAGCACCTAAGGAGCATATATGCCGCGCTATCAGCATGCCAGTTACGGCGGCGAGTCGGTTACGCTGCAAAATAACCATCTACGCCTGGATGTCTATAAACGATTGACTGGCTGGGGTTGGGGTGAACTCTCCGACCAGTCTGGACGCTTCATTGCTGTACTGGACCACCTTGGTGAGTTGCTATTACGAGACCAGGAAATTCCAATGCGGCTCGAGGCTCAAAGTTATGAGCAGCGTAGTGTGCCCAGCGGTCAGCAACTGATTTTTCACGTCGAATCTCTGCTCATCAAAGAGAAATTGCGTGGGACCTCATTTGAGAATTGGATAAACTACCCACTGACAGAGCATGCCATGCGAGGGGTCGTAACCATCACCCTCGATGCAGACGTTCCCATCCTGCGGCTCTCATACCGGCTCATTTCGCAGGCAAATCAGTATGCCCGTTATGTGCGCGGGCCATGGTTGAAAATCGGTCAGGATGCTTTCGGAACCCAAAAAGACGATGCCATATTCCCTGGCGTTGAGTGGCTGCTGAGCGATGAGTGGTCGAGCGGGACGGACTGGTTTAAAGACCCCTGGGCGTTACGTGTTATTCCGCACCCCAATAAAGTTGCCATCCCTCTTATGGCACTCAGCTACCAGCAAACAGGAATCGGCCTGGCATGGGATCCGAATACCGTCGTCTCGCAATGGTTCAATACACGCCAGCAGAACCCACAACCGGTCTTTGCTTCGCCAAACTTTGTCGACCGCCGTAATAACCATCTGTTTGGTCTGATGATCCCCAGCGTGGATGTGGAGAGCCACGAAAATGCCATCTGGGCGGATCCACCGCTCGAGTTGCACCCGGAACAAAGAATAGATTTTGATGCAGAAGTCTTTCTGACTGGCGGTGACAGCCTGTCCGTTGTTGTGAACTGGATCCAGCGGCATGGCCTGCCGCAGCCACAGGCTCGCTGGCCGCTTCCTGACGCACTGGATCGCATCGCTCGAGCATACGATACGCGCTTCTGGCGTGATGGCGAAGGTTTCGGTAACGCTCAGCGGTCCAACGGTTTTCACCCCAGTGCGCCGCGTTTCCTAGACGACTATCTGAAACGCGATCCGGAGAGTCCGCTGGCGCTTTCCTTGCGTCGAAAGCTGGATTGGTGTCGAACGCAACCGGGCTTCCGTGAAGCGCCTCGCAGTAACAGGCTGAGGGGCAATCGTGACGAGCTGCTCAAACAGGGGCGTCAACTGGCAGGCTACCAGCGTGAAGACGGCTCGTTTCCATTCGATCCCGACGGCCGCCATTGGGTGAAAGATGATTTTGTCGTGGCGCGCGAATACCTCGAGCCGATGGGCAAGGCTCACGATACGGCTCTCGACATCTCGATTACGCCGGTCATCGAGCTGCTTACGTTAGCTGAGGCGACCGGTGAAGACGCCTTCCGCCAGGCAGCGCATCGGGCGCTCGACTACTGCCTGCCGCTGAAACGGCCAGAGGGAGGCGATTTCTGGGAAACACCGCTGCACAGCCCCAACCTGCTGGCGGCCGGGCATGCAGCCGTCGCATACGAGCTGGGATATCGCGCCTTCAACGATGAGCGTTACCGTGCACAGGCCATACATTGGATCCGGTCATTACTGCCGTTTACACACCTGTGGCAACCCAGGAACCTGCCGATGCTTTACAACACCAAGCCCTGCCTATGTGCCAGCGACTGGTATTTCGCCAACTGGGTACGCGATCACGTACAGTGGGAGGTGTTGGAGACCTTCGCGCAGTCGCTGCACTTTGGCATCGACTGGTCCACCATCGATCCGGATATCGACTGGCGTCGAGTGCAGGAGGGTGTGACCACGGCTGCACTGCGCTGGATGATTGACCATACGGAAGACAACTGGCGACCGCACAACCTGCCGGACACTCTACCTGCCTACCAGGCCGGATTGATGGACGACCTGTTCGCCGACACGCACAACACCACAACCGGGAACTATGGAGGCGCCGGCATCATGCCTGATGTGATCGCCGTGAATATCCTGGGCTTACTAAACCAGCGTGCAGCAGGCTGAATACGCTCTTCCCGATCGCGACATAAATCTCAATTACGCTTCCAGCAGGGCTCCATAACCGGAGGCTCACTGCTGACCATATACATTCGTATAGCGCTCGTAAAGCCGTGCAATATTCTGCGGTTCAATAAGGATTGGTGTGCCCAGTTGGAGCGCATAGAATGAGGTACGAGCGGCATCTTCGGCCATGACTGCCGCCTTCACAGCTTCTTCGCCGGTCTTGCCGATGGTGAAAAGGCCATGGTTCTGCATCAGGATCGCTTTGCTTGCGCCGATGCGCTCGATGATGACTTTTCCAATCTCAATTCCGCCGATCAGGCAAAACCCGCCTAATGGAATCTCCCCTCCAAACTCGTCAGCCATGCCTGTCAGGAAACAGGGGATGGGCTTACCCACAGCAGCGAAGGCCGTGGCAAATGTTGAATGAGTGTGAACGACTCCATTCACGTCGGGGCGGTGCCGGTAAATGTACAGGTGGGTGAGGGTGTCGCTGGAGTACTTGTAGGCTCCTTCCACCACGTTGCCATCCAGGTCGACGATCACCATATCTGCGGGCTTCATTGACTCGTACCGCACGCCGCTGGGCTTGATGACGACAAGGTTGGATTGCGGGTCTCGCGCGCTGACATTCCCCATGGTCCACACCACCAGGTTGTAACGGGTCAATTCCATGTGCAGCGAGCAAACCTGACGGCGCAGTTCATCCAGCATCCCGATCACCCTCCATCCGGGTTGGTGATTAACATGAACTTACTGATGGGCCAGTACCGCAGCCAGGCACGGCCAACGATGTCGGATGCCATCATCGGTCCATGTTGCCGGGAATCACCGCTATCCAGGCGGTTATCTCCCATTACGAAGTACTCATTTGGACCGAGTACCCACTTACCCACCCCGTCTGGTTGGGTATAAACCCCCGGCTCCAGATAGGGCTCGGGCAATACTTTTCCGTCAATCACTACACGGTTGTTTTCAATCTGCACCGTTTCGCCAGGCAGGCCGATGACCCGCTTAAACACGTCAGTCGGGTCGTCCTGCCAGCGCCCAACAATCATGTCGCCGCGCTGCAATCCGGTCAGGTGATAGAGCACTTTGTCCACCAGAATGCGGTCACCAGGGATGAAGTGGGGGTAGGCGCTGCGCTGCTCGATCATGAAATTACCCAGCAGCACCTGGGACAGCGTAAAGACGACAATAAAAAGGGCTATCGTCTCTACGATATCCCGCAAAACGGCCTTGCCTCGCTGTTGCGGAGAGGTTTGATCAGGTTCCGCCGAGGTGCCTGACGTTACATCAGTATCCACTTGCATAGCTGCGAATTGTCTCACAAGTGGATCAAAGCCTGACCAGTAAAGTCAGGCCATGTTGTGACCAATTCAGGACTTCACTT
Source organism: Chloroflexota bacterium (assembly GCA_021788625.1). Taxonomy (GTDB): domain Bacteria; phylum Chloroflexota; class Anaerolineae; order J036; family Brachytrichaceae; genus CAIXPS01. Next base: position 50,020 of record JAJYKL010000007.1, on the reverse strand, counting down.
ACTCAACCAGCCTCGTGCGACGATGTTGCTATAACTCTCGCGTGCGCTCTCCAATTCGCCTTTCGGGCACTGGTCTTGCTCCACAATGTACCAATCCACACCGGCTGCATCGCCAGCTTCGAAGATGGCAGGGAAGTTCAGTGTGCCATTACCGATAATCTCAAAGGTGCGAGATTCGTCGGATGTCATATCCTTGATATGAACTAGCGGAGCCCGGCTGCCCAGATGCTTCAGATAGGTTACTGGGTCCACCCCTGCATACTGAGCCCAGTACACGTCCAGTTCTGCCTTGACGAGGAACGAATCGGTCGAGTCCAGCAGCACGTCAAAGCCATACCTGCCATCCTCCATCTTAACGAACTCCATATTGTGGTTATGATGGAAGAAGACCAGGTCGTGTTTGATGCACATCGTGGCCGCTTTTTCCAAAAGCCGGCCAGCGCGTTGCCAGGCTGCCGTGTCCTTGCGATATTCGTCAGGTAAATACGCCGTACCGATGTAATGCGCTCCCAGAGCCGCATAATCGTTCAGCATGGCTTCCAAACCGCTATGAATAGTGCTCACCCCAATGTGCCCACCAACGAAAGCCATACCAAGGTCATCAAGGATGTTATGAAGCTCCTTGACAGGCAGACCGCCCAGGCTTCCCCCAGCTTCGATACCCTGATATCCCATTGCAGCGACGTGCTTCAGCGTGCCGATGAAATCCTTCTGTGCTGCCTCTCGTACTGTAAATAGTTGTAATGCGATTTTGCGCATGGTGCGTTCTCCTTCAAGCCTGGAACACTCGACCGGATCAACTGACGTCACGCTTCAATTGGCGCAGATTCTTCACCGTGCTGTGCATATCACGCCCGAAGTAGTCGTGCAGCCGAACATATTCCGCGTATAACCTATCATATACGTCTTTGTTCGCCGGATTTGGAATATACTGCTCGTCCTTTATGTGCGCCATATGGTCAGCAGCATCCTGGATGGTGTCGTACCCGCCTGCTGCCGCACCCGCAGCAACAGCCCCAAACATGGCGCTGCCCAGGGCAGAGGCATAATTTGATGCCGCAATCCGAATGGGCAGCCCGGTTACATCAGCGTAGATTTGCATCAGCAGCTTATTGCGATCCGGCAGACCGCCGCATGCGATGGTCTCATTCACTTTAAACCCATCTTTGATGAACGATTCAATAATCAAACGACGTCCAAAGGCAGTTGCCTCCAACCATGCCCGGTACATCTCCGGTGCCGTGGTCGCCAGGGTCATGCCAACCATGACAGCACTCAAATCGGCGTCGACCAGGATCGACCGGTTGCCGTTCCACCAGTCCAATGCCAGCAGGCCCGTCTCGCCAGGCTTCAACTGAGCGGCGTAGGCTTCAAGAACCTGATGGATGCTGCGTCCTGAGGATTTTGCTTCTTCGAAGTATTGGGATGGCACACAATTGTCCACGAACCAGGCAAATCCATCGCCCACACATGACTGACCGGCTTCATAGCCCAGATAACCCTGCACAATGCCGTCTTCGGTAAAGCCGCACATCCCCTCGATCATGGATTCCTGCCCGGCCAGCAACATGTCGCACGTGCTGGTACCCATGATCGAGACCAGACTGCCCGGTTTGGTGACCCCGCAGGCTGGCACGGCTACATGCGCGTCCACGTTCGCGACGGCAACCGGCGTACCGGGTCGCAGGCCCGTCATGTGTGCCGCCTTGGGCGTGAGCACGCCAGCCCGCGCGCCGATTGGCATAAGGTTTCGGCTCATTTTCTCATCCACCACACGCTCAAATCGTGGATCCAGAGCTCGGAAAAACTCATGCTTGGGAAATCCTTCACGCTTGGACCAGATGGCTTTGTATCCGGCGGTACAGGTGTTGCGGGTCTCGACGCCTGTGAGCTGCCACACCAGCCAGTCCGCTGCCTCCAGCAGGCGGTCCGCAGCCTCATATACATCAGGCGCATCATGCAGAATCTGCAATGCTTTAGGGAAAAACCACTCCGACGATATCTTACCGCCGTAGCGCGGCAGCCACGACTCATTCATGTCGCGCGCTGTGGCGTTAATCGCGTCCGCCTCGGGCTGCGCCGCATGGTGTTTCCATAGTTTCACCCAGGCATGCGGATTGGTCCGAAATCTGGGCAGGTTGCACAGCGGCGTGCCATCTTTCAAGGTGGGCATCATGGTGCAGGCGGTGAAATCGATCCCCACACCGACCACATCCTCCGCTGTCACACCTGCCTGTTTGAGCACACCTGGCACGGCTTCGGACAACACGCGTAAATAGTCTTCTGGGTCTTGCAGTGCCCAGTCGGGGTCCAGTGCGATGTTCGCTTCAGGTAAGCGCTCGTCGATGACGCCGTGGGTGTACTCGCTGACAGCCGTGGCAATCTCCGCACCGTCAGAAATTCTTACCAGCACCGCACGCCCTGAAAGCGTTCCGAAATCTATTCCCAAGGTATAGCGAGGTGAAGCCATGCAATCCTCCTCATATTCCGTTGCAGCCTAACGGTCACATATACGTGCCCGCGCGAACATTCATGCCATGTTCTGGCGTTATTGTAGCAATTCAACAGTAGTTTGCACGCTGGCCTCGATGATAGAATTGTCGCGAATAAGGAGATTTTATGAGAGCCGATGTAATGGAGCTGCCTATTTTCCCGCTGAACGTCGTCCTGTTCCCAGGGCAGACATTACCCCTGCACATCTTTGAACCACGTTACCGGATCATGATTCAGCGTTGTATCGATCAGGGTCAGCCCTTCGGTGTCGTCCTGGCGCAGGATGAGGATGAAGGCGTCCCACACATCATCGGTACGGCAGCACGAATCACCCAGGTCGAGCGGCTCCCCGATGGCCGTATGAATATTGTAACCATTGGCATGGAGCGTTTTGTGCTTCAGAATGTTCACGAAGGAGAAGACGAGTATCTGATCGGCGATGCGGTTTTTTACCCTTATAAGGAGGATACCAGTCAGGCTTATCTGAGACCGGAATACATACGACGGCTCCTGCAAAAGTATTTATCGTTGCTGGCCGATGTCAGTGGTGTCGAAACGCGCCGGCCTTCTGTAAGCGAGCTGGATGCCCAATCCGCCACTCCCACAGCCATCGCCGTACTCACAGCCATTGCCTTGCAAGTGCCGCTGGAACAAAAACAGGAGTTGCTCGCCATCGAGAGTGTGCGTGAGCTCTTGGCGAAGGAGGCCGAATTGCTCAAGTCGGAAGTTCTGGCACTGACAATAGTCGCTTCATCAATCCGCCCATCGGGTGACGACGAATCGCAGGTCTTTTCAAAGAACTGATTGGCTTGACGCTGGTCTAGGCAGTGTGTGTGCCTGCAGAGCTGAGGCGCACGCAATACATTGCTGGCGTACGGCATTAACACCAACGAGTAGCACAGATGAAAATTGTCCTTGACGCAATGGGGGGCGACTTCGCCCCAGCGGTAAATGTTGAGGCAGCCGTGCGGACCGCCCGGGAGTTTGGTTATGAAATCGTCATGGTAGGCCGTCAGGAAGTGATTCGCCCTCTGCTCGTGCAGTACAACACGGCGAATCTGACGTTGCCCATTGTCCATGCTCCTGAAGTCATCGAAATGAGCGACCACCCGGCTACGGCTGTGAAGACCAAGAAGAACAGCTCCATGGTGGTCGGGATGGAAATCCTCAAGCGTGGCGATGCCGATGCCTTTGTCACCATGGGTAATACCGGTGGAGCACTGGCTACCGCGCTTTTTCACCTGGGTCGCATCCCCGGCATTCACCGGCCTGCCCTCTCAACCCTCTACCCCACCACCACAGGCTGGTGCCTGATCCTGGATATCGGCGCCAATTCCGATTGCAAACCGGAATACCTGCTGCAGTTCGCTTTGATGGGAAGCCTGTATAGCGAAAAGGTATTGGGCATCGCCAAGCCTCGCGTGGCGCTCGTCTCTAATGGCGAGGAGGAAACAAAAGGCAGCGTTCTGGTTCAGGAGGTGCACCAGCTCCTCAAGCAGGCTCCCATAAACTTCATCGGCAACGCAGAAGGCCGGCATATCCCCACCGGCTTTGCCGACGTTTATGTGACGGACGGGTTCACTGGCAACGTGATCATAAAGCTCTCCGAGGGCATGTCCAGCATGGTCAAGCAGATGCTGCGCGAAGAGGTGATGCGTACCGCGCCAGGCAAGGTCGGCGGACTGCTCATCCAGGATGCCATCCGTCGCATGGGGAAACGCACCGATTACGAGGAAATTGGCGGTGCGCCACTTTTGGGTGTCGACGGTGTTGTCATTATTGGCCATGGTCGCAGCAACGCGCGCGCCGTTCGTTCGGCTTTACGTGTCGCCGCCAATACCGTGGATAAGCGTGTAGTAGACGCCATCGAACAGGGGTTGGCTCGACTACCGCAGATTAAAAAGGTGAGCGCAATCGAAAGTGCATGATAGGATTGCTTGATCCTTTCATTTGAATTGCAGTCTGGCGGTATTGGAAGTTTCCTTATATGGCACGAGCAAAACGATTTTCCGGAATTAAGCGCGGGTTCCGTCGCTTCACGACCTACGCCTCGGAGAAAATGAAGCATGCACGGACCAGCTACCGGGGTTGGCGTAACCGCTCGCGCGATGGTGACATGGTGGAATGTGAACACCGGGCTGTCATCACCGGAATTGGGGCCATCACTGTCCTGGGGCTGGACACGCCCACCACGTGGCGCGGCCTCGTCGACGGGCGTAGCGGCATAGGACCCATCACATTGTTCGATGCGTCCAGCCTGCCCGTCCGGATTGCCGGCGAAGTGAAAGGGTTCGACCCATTGAAATACCTGGAGCCCAAGGATGCTCGCCGCATGGCACGCTGCTCGCACTTCGCGGTAGCGGCCGCTCAGGAAGCGGCTCAGGATGCCCACCTTTCCGTGGGCAAGGATGTGCAGCCCGAACGCGCCGGTGTAGTCATCGGCACCGCTCTGGGTGGCTATGACATGATCGACAACGGGCTGCAGGAATATCGCCATCTAGGTTTGAAGCGCAGCAACCCCTTTGCATTGCCATCCGGCCTGCCCAATGCCGCTGGTCATCATGTCAGCACGCATATGGGTGCCAAAGGTCCCCTCTCCACGCCGGTGGCAGCCTGTGCCTCAGGCACGCAGGCGATTGGCGATGCGGCGGAGTTGATCCGCCACGGCAAGTCAGATGTGGTATTCGCTGGCGGCGTTGAAGCCACAGTCATTGAGGGAGCCATCGTAGCCTTCTCCCTCATGCGCGTGCTGAGTTCGCACTATAACGACCAGCCCCAAAAAGCCGGTCGCCCATTTGACGCCAGTCGCGACGGCTTCGTCTATAGCGAAGGCTGCGTGGTTTTGATCGTTGAAGAATTGGAACACGCTCTGGCACGCGGTGCTCATATCTATGCCGAGATTCTGGGCATGGGGGTATCGTCTGATGCCTATCACATTGCCATTCCAGACCCCACTGCCGGAGGCCCTGTCAGAGCCATGCAGTGGGCGCTCCAGGATGCCGGAGTGAATCCCAGCCATGTGGATTACATTAACGCCCACGGGTCTGGGACGCAGACGAATGACCCCCTGGAGACAATGGCCATCAAGTTAGTATTTGGGCAACACGCCTATACCATCCCCGTCAGCAGCACGAAATCCATGATCGGCCATGCCATGGGCGCCTCTGGCGCCATCGAGGCACTCAGCACCGTACTGACGATCGAAAACAGCGTCATCCCGCCTACGATCAACCTCCATACGCCCGATCCGGTATGCGACCTGGATTATGTGCCCAATGTGGCACGCCAGAAGGAAGTGAACATTGCGATGTCCAACTCTTTCGGCCTGGGTGGCCAAAACGCCTGCATTATCTTCAGCAAATACGACGAGTAGCACAGGGCGATAATCGCCTGCATTCCAGCATAACATCAGTAGGTACCATGCGAATTGTTGTTGACGAAAAGAAAGTCAAGCGCCAGGCGCTCATTGGTCGCATCACACTGTTTGGATCGCTTGCCATTTTGGTCGGCGGACTGCTCCTGACACTTTTCGGCCAGCAGCTGGGCATTTTTAACCTGAACAACCTGGGCTTGTTCTACCTTATTTACACCATCATTCTGGTTGTGGGGTTCGGCGTATCGCGTATCGGCATGTACTATGGCAATCGCTATCTGTCTGCCGGACGGCCGGAGCTGATTTTGCGTGACAACCTGAAAGGGCTGGATCGTAAATATGCGCTCATGATCTTCAAATTGCCGGTGGACTATGTGCTCATCGAGCCAGGTGGAGTCACCGTATTGATCGTAAAGGGGCAGCAGGGAAAGATCGCCTTTAAGGAAGGCAAGTGGAAGTCACGCCAGGGTGTGTTGAGCTACTGGTTGGGACGTGACGAACCCCTGGGGAATCCGACGGAAGAAGCAAACCTCGCCATGGGCAAACTGACGGCCATCTTTAAGGAAAAGATACCCAACCTGCGCATCACGCTGCGTGCGGTCATTATCTTTAGCAATCCCAAGGCAGTCCTTGAAATCGAGCCCTCTCCCATACCGGTTTTACGGTCAGACGAACTGAAAGACTACCTGCGTGGGCAGGGCAAACTCGACGACCTGCCCAAATCCATCCAGCGTCAGGTGCGCGCCGCCCTGGATGCACCGGAATTACCCAGTGGTGAGCATCCGCAGTGATCAACGATGGAACGGCTGCATGCGGTGGTCGAGGGAGTTGTCCAGGGTGTTGGCTTCAGGCAGTTTACGCTATACCAGGCGCAGCGGCTCGACCTGCACGGCTGGGTAAAGAACCGCTGGGATCGTAAGGTTGAAGTAATCGCCGAGGGCCCGCGCGAAAAACTGGACACGCTGGTCCTGGCGCTGAATCGCGGGCCGGCGGCTTCTGAAGTCCGTAACGTTCACCTGAACTGGGGACAGGCAACGGGGGAATTCACTGAGTTCACAATTCGTCACTGACTTGACCTGTGCTCTTTGCGCTCGATGATGCGCCAGTCGTTGCCTCTTACGCCTTCGCCCTCTAACGCAAAACGATTTAGCGCGGCCCTATTGCGGTGGTTCAGCCAGCATCGACGCAACCTGCCATGGCGCAGCGAGCCGCGCGATCCATACCGCGTCTGGTTATCCGAGGTCATGTTACAGCAGACGCAGGTCAACACCGTCATACCCTACTACGAGCGATGGCTCAGGCGCTTCCCCACCCTGTCATCTCTGGCAAGCGCCCCTGCGAGCGCCGTCCTCAAGAAGTGGGAAGGACTTGGTTATTATGCCCGCGCGCGTAACCTGCATCGAGCCGCACGGGTTGTCATGCGCGAATACGGTGGGCATATACCTACCAATGTCGAACTTTTACGCAACTTGCCTGGCATAGGCCGCTATACGGCTGGAGCCATAGCCAGTCTGGCTTTTAACCAGGACGAACCGGCAGTGGATGGCAATGTCGCGAGAGTGTTAGCTCGCTTCTTTACAATCCAAGGAGATGTTAGGAAAAGAACGACGGTTGAGCTATTATGGTTTTTGAGCAAGTCACTCATTCCGCAAGGTCAGGCGGGGGCATTCAACGAGGCACTCATGGATCTGGGTGCTCTGATTTGCATCCCTCTTGAGCCAAAGTGCCACATCTGTCCGCTGTCTCGACATTGCTCTGCCTATGCGAATGGCAATCCTCAAGCATGGCCTGTTACTTCGCCATCAGCGGTCATCCCTGTGAAAAATATTGTTTCCATAGTCCTTTTTGACCAGCATGACCGTTTGCTCCTGGCTCAGCGCCCACCGCGCGGACTCCTGGGTGGCCTGTGGGAATTCCCCGCTGGTTCGATTGAGCCATCCGCCGCTTCGTTGAGCAATCCCGCACAGTCCATCACTCAGCGGGCAAGGCAGATCATTTATCAACGAACCCGGCTGCGGGTACAGGTGCGGCAGGGTAATGTCGTCGATACAGTGACGCACCGTTTTAGCCATTTCCAGATGGTCAGCCATGTAGTGGTGGTGCATCTCAGACGGAGTGCGCCAGCCATACAGAGCGACTCGACTTATGTGAAAATGCTGTGGGTTACGATGACGAGGATTAGAACTCTCGCACTCGCCCGCCATACCCGCCACATCGCAGGTCTGGTAGCCGCGCTATACAGCGGGCAGTCCCCCAATAAATAATCGACGGGTGGGTGCTCATCAGCGCCGCACTGGAGTCAGCCTGGCGCCGCATCAGCGCTGCTCAATAGACATGCGGCCCGGCCTGCTGAGCAAAGGGTTCACTCATGGTGGATGGCAACGGCAATCTGCATCTTTCGCAGTCGCAGCATGGGATAGATCGCGGCCAGCAATGCAGAGATAACCGCTATCAACATGGCTTGTGCAAAGGTGGTCCACTGCAAGTCCATCTGTATCGTCCATCCAAACGCACGCAGATTGATGATATATATCAGGATCACAGCCAGCAAAAAACCGGTTGGCATGGCCAGCAATCCTGCTGTGCCGCCCATCAGACTCGTTTCGAGCAAAATCATCCGCCACATTTGTCCTAACGTCATTCCATTCGCACGCAGCACCCCCAGTTCTCGCGTGCGCTCAAGCTGGAGAGCCATCAAAGCGCTCAATACCCCGATGAAGGCAACGACCGTCGCCAGCAGATTCAAGGCCCTGGTGATGGCGAATGTTTGATCAAACACAACCAGCGCATTGGCACGCAGGTTGCTGTTGGCCTGTATCACCAGATCATGCCCGGCAAAGTGCTGGCGCATTTGATTCACCAGCAATCCAGCGTGAGTTTTGGCGCTGTGATCCAGATAGATTGCCAACGATGAGATTCGCGTGTCATGCCAGTAACGATCAAATTCCTCACGGCGCATCAATACGATGCCCTGATCGGCGGAATAGTCGTAGTACACCCCTGCCACCCGGAACACTCTCGGGCCTTGCTGAGTCTGGAGCGTCAATAAGTTGTGTGCTGGTGTGATGCCATACCGGTTGGCAAATGGCTCTGATACCTGCACCTCGTCGTTTGCGAGCATCGCGCGCCATACGTCGCCGGGTGGCCCATCTGACCAGACGAAGCTGGCCGCCTGGCGATTGGTCTCTGCATGGACTACCAGCATCTCAGCTTTTTGCCACTGCGGGTCAGGCTGCTTCGTCGAGCCCTCTATAAAAGAGGCGGGCAGGCGCAGCAGTGTGGTGACAGCGCGCACTCCCGGCACGGCTTTAAACTCCTGAGCCAGCGCAGGGTCCATCACATTATCCGGATTGTTTACTCCGCTGGAAGGAGGCGATACATAGATATCAGCCAATAGCGTCACGTCGAGCCAGTTCTGCACGGTGGTGCGAAAACTACCTATCATCGTTTGCAGGCCAATGATGACCGAGACGGTGATCATCAACGCAGCGATGGCAATGGACGTGCGCGATAGAGAGTTCACAACGCTACGGGTCGCGAGGCGTCCGATGATACCCGCCAGATGCCCAGCCAGTGGAGTGAGCACCTGCATCAAAACAACAGTTATCCAGGGCGACACAAGTGCCAGGCCGACCACCACGCCGAAGATGCCCGCCAGATTCACCCCCAGCGACTTCGTTGCCAGCAGCAGCATGGCTCCTATGGCCAGCAGCACCAACCCCAGCGCAGCCACCCAGGGTAACAGGCGGCGGACCCGACGCTCGATGTTCGATCGAGCCAGGGCGCCGATGGGCGGGATGCTCGTCGCCTCGTAAGCCGGCGGCAGGGCTGCCAGCACAGCTGCACCCAATCCCATGCCGATGCCCTTAATCAGCGAACCGGGATCGACAGTCACCGAGCTAACTGCAACGACGTAATACAAATCATTGATTGTGCGCGTGACCAGTGCCACTGCAGCGCGACCCAACACGATCCCCAGGCCAAGACCGATCAGCGAGCCGATCAGGCCAAGCAGTATGGATTCTGCAATCACGAGTCGAAACACCTCGCCCCGCGTAACGCCCAGACAACGCAAGATGCCAAAGATTGGCCTTCGCTGAACGACCGAAAACGTGATCGTGTTGTAGATCAGGAACATGCCTACCACCATCGCCAGCAAGCTGAGCGCCGTTAGGTTCAGCTCGAAAGAGTCGGACAGGCTTTCGACGCTGGCATTACGTGCCTGAGGTTTTACGATACTGGTATCCGGTGGCAGTATGGATTGGATACGGCTTAATTCAAGGCGCCCCTCAGGGGTGTGGTCATCAATTATGAGGTCAATGTGAGTAAGCCGGCCATTTAGCGCGAATAGTTCCTGCGCGGCACTGATGTCCATGATGCCCAGGTTATTTAGTGCGGCACGGCTGGCATTGTCAGCGGTTACCAGGATGCCCACAACATGCACCACTTGCTGCCGATCGCCGATACGCAAGGTAAATGCCGAGCCGACTTTTAGTCCGTAATGTTGAGCCAACGCCTGACCGATCAGGATCGCGTCAGGATGCGTCAGGAAATTGGTGAGGGCCAGCATATCCAGCTGCGTAATACGCTGGCCAAAATAGTCACGAAAGGGCGCTTCAGCAAAGACGTCCACTCCCAGAATATGCAATGGCTGCTGGTCCAGCTCGATCGCCGTGGCATAGCCGTCCACCACGGGTGCAGCATCCTGGATGCCCAGGTTCACTTTGAGCTTTCGATATACATCTTCGTTCAGACTGCCCCCAGTGCCTGCTATCTGATAGTTGGCTCGACCCGCGACCGCCTCGGTGCTCAGGTTGAATGCTCTGGCTGCGCTGGAGTTGGCCAGGTCGATCGCGACCGTGACGGCCACGCCCAAAGCGATTCCCAGTATGCACAAAATGGACTGGAGCGGCCGGCGCAACAGATAACGCAATCCAGTCTTATAGATCACTACTCTCCCCGCAGGTACCAGGTATCGAATGGTTAACTGGTTTTCACCAGGTAACCGAACTCAGTGAGGGTCGTCGAACCATGCACGCGCACGCGTGGCCAGACCATCGCGCCAGCCAGGGTATGAACGGTGCCGTACTGAGTGGTCAGAGCTCCCCATGTGTCGGCTGATGCAAGAACGCGGATCACAGCATTATCATAACGCCCATAAGGGTAGCAAAAGAAGTGCGGCCGATGCCCCGTATAGGCTGTAATCGCCTCAATCGGGCCCAGTATCTGGTACACCAGGAATGCAAATGAGCGATTGCGCATATCCGGGTGCGACATTGTGTGCGACTCGATACTCATGCCTGCCGCTGACATCTCCTTGACCATGTCCCAGGTTAGATAACTGGGATTATTGCTGTTCACGAGGTCCGTAATGATGAAAAAGGTGCCGGTCATGTGGTACTTCTTAAGCAGGGCGAAGGCATTAACGTAGGCATCCCGGTATCCATCGTCAAAAGTAAGGACCACCGGTCGTGGTGGCAGGGCTGTTCCGGTTGCCAGATAGTTGTATACATCATACAGGCTGACTGTGGTGTAGCTATAAGTTGTCAGATATTGCAGTTGCTTCTCAAAGTTGTCCGGTGTAACCGACAGGTCAAGCCGGATGCGGTCCGCGTCCTTTGGCGGCACCGAGATGTAGTGATACATCAGTATGGGCACTACTGCCTTGCGGGTCATAGCCAGCGTGTCAGCCTGAGGTTTCTGGTCACTTTCCGGCTTGGACACGAACCAGCTTGCCTGCGCCGCCACATTAACTTCTGGAGTGACAGCTATGGAAATCCCGTATGTACGCGATAGAGCCTGCAGCACGTTTGTGCCTGCGGTATAAGTCGGCGCGGGCGTAATAATGGGCCCTGCCGTTATGGTAGGTATCACTGTGGAGGTAGACCAGGGAGTGGCCGACGGTGCCAGGTTGAGGGTTGGGGTTAATGTGCTGGTGGCCATGGCAGGTTTCGTCACCACCAATACTGTGCGGGTCGCAGTCGGCAGCATGGTGGGAGTGGCGGTCCGGGTAACCTGCCGCAGTGCAGCTGTTGGCACACTGGTCGGTTGAATAAACGAGTTATTCGCGCATCCCGCTCCCATTACTCCTACCACCAATACCACAATAAGACCCGTTTGAATTCGCCCCATTTAGTTATTATAATTTTAGGCGTGGCTATAACAGCAAATCGCACGGCTAATGAGGTTCAACGCTCCTTACGCCTTAAGGCAATCACGGTTTCATGCCTCTGTTGCGTGTTACTTCTGGTCACCTCCTGCGCGAAGCCATCCAATACCACTCCCCTTCCCTATAGCGATGACTTCAGCAGCCCCAGCAGCGGCTGGCAGACACTTTCCGATATTTCCGCTGATGTGAAGTACGACTCCGGCAAACTGCGTTTCGTAATCAAACAGGAAAACCTGACCCAATGGAGCCTGGCTGGCAAGAAGTTTGGCGATGGCGTATTTGAAGTGGAGACGCAGCCAAATGGCGGGCCGATAGATAACGGCTTTGGGGTTCTCTTTCGGGTGAGGGACCGCAAGAACTTCTACCACTTCGAGATCTCGTCGGATGGTTATTGGCGAGCCGGTATCATGCAAAATGGCATCTGGAGTAACTGGGCTGACTGGACGGCCAGTCCGACCATCCACACAGGCAATGCCATCAATAAACTCAAAGTCATCATGAAGGGAGATGCCTTCACCTTCTTTATTAATGATCAGCAGGTCGCTCAACGGGTTGATAAAACCTTCTCGGAAGGAGACATTGGGTTGTTCGCGCTTACCCTGCTCGACAAGCCTGGAACGGACATCTCATTCGACAACGTCAGTGTGACGGCACTCAAACAATGAACTGGTACACTTTGCGGCATGCCAGACAGCTTTGCAGACGATAACGTTTTCCTGAAAATCGTACAGCGCGAAGTGCCTGCACGAATTCTGTATCAGGATGAAGAGGTGACTGCATTTCAGGATGCCAACCCCGTTGCGCCTACCCATGTTTTGGTTGTGCCCAATAAGCCACTGCGTACCTTGAACGATGCGACACCAGAGGATGCATGTTTACTTGGGAAAATGATATTAACCGCCCAACGACTGGCTGGGCAGCTTGGCATCGATCAAAGTGGGTATCGCATCGTAGTGAACTGTAATCAACATGGTGGCCAGACCGTCTATCACCTTCACCTCCATCTGCTCGGCGGACGCCGGATGACCTGGCCGCCCGGTTAAACCAATATGAAATATCTTGTTACAGGTGGCGCGGGTTTTATCGGCGCAGCGCTGTGCAATACGCTCGTGCGCGCCGGGCATGTGGTGCGTGTCATCGACGACCTGAGCTCCGGCGAGCCTGCGCGTTTGGATCAGGCGGTGCACCTGACGCGTGGCGATGTAGCGGACGTGCCCAAGCTGTGGTCACTATTGCAGGGCATCGATTGCGTCTATCATCTGGCCGCGCGCGTATCGGTGCCGGAGTCGGTGCTCTACCCGCTCGACTACAACGCTACCAATGTGGGAGGTACGGTTGCTCTGATGCAGGCTATGCGTGATGCCGGAGTTCGCCGTGTAGTCCTGGGTTCATCCGGTGCAGTGTACGGTGAGCAACTGGTACAACCGCTAAAGGAAGACAGCATTCCCAACCCCAGCTCGCCCTACGCCGTCAGCAAACTGGCGGCCGAATATTACCTGCATACAATTGGTGCCCTGTGGGGCATGGAGACTGTGGCGCTGCGCATCTTCAATGCTTATGGACCCGGCCAACAGGCACGGGTGTCGCACCCGCCTGTCATCCCCGCCATCGTCCGGCAGGCGCTCACCGGCGGATCCATCATCGTGCATGGCAATGGCAAGCAGATGCGAGACTTTGTCTATATTGACGATGTGGTCAACGCTCTGGTGAGTGCTGCGAGTGCGCCCCATGTGAGCCGCCTGACCATCAACGTCGGCAGTGGTGTTGCCTGTAGTATTAACGACCTGGTCGCCAGCATCAGCCGGGTGCTGGGCAAGGAATTGGTGCCTCTTCATGTCACCGCGGATTCGGGCGGGGTGTCGCGTATGTGCGCGGAGTTGAGCCGGGCTCATGAACGACTGGGATATGAGACGCGCGTCACATTGGAACAGGGCCTTCGCCAATACATCCACACCCAGTTGATAGCCACGCACACTCCGGCCTGACACGTGCGGTACCATGGAGGTGCGATGTCTGACTTCTCAAAGAAGTCAGACATCTGGGCGCTTATCAGGATAGGTTCTAGCCAAACGGGGCATACCTATGAATCTAGTTGAGACGTTTGACCTCACCAAGAGCTACGGCAGACACACTGCCGTGGATCAGGTCAACCTGGTTATACCCGCCGGATCGATCTTCGGCGTTATCGGCGCGACCGGGGCAGGTAAGACCACTCTATTGCGTCTGCTGGCCACTTTGGCGGCGCCTACGGCAGGTGATGCGGTAATAGCCGATGCGACACTCAGGCGAAGTCCCGCGCGCGTCCGGCGCATTGTCGGATATATGCCACAGGTCTTCGGCATGTATCCCGATATGTGTGTGAGCGAATATCTGCAGTTTTTCGCCGCCAGCTATGGCGTCTCCAACGCTGATCAGCCGGCACTGGTACGGGACCTCCTGGCACTGGTCGATCTGACTCACCACCGTGACGCACCCCTAACCCGACTGACACGCGGGATGCGACAGCGTTTGGGTCTGGCTCGCGCTCTCACATACGACCCTCAGATCCTGTGTCTCGACGAACCCATTTCAGGCTCCGACCCACGCGCTCACGTGGAGCTGCGGGAGCTCATCAAGGAGCTGCGCAGCATGGGTAAAACCATTGTCGTGACGACATCCTCCATCGCGGACATCACGAACCTGTGCACCCATTTGGCTGTCATGGATCGTGGTCGGGTGGTGCTGTCCGGCGACTATGCAACGATTTACCCGCTGCTGCACCATGAGCGCACCATCACCATCCGGTTTTTCGGCAATGCCTCGTTGACCCTATCTATATTGCGCAGCTTCCGTGGGGTGCGCGAAGCACACCTGTTATCTTCAGGTCAGAGCGAGCGGCCTTTGACCGCCGCGGGCGAGCGTGAACAGGCTCCCATCCTGGTGACCGTTCTGAAAGAAGTATCGGTGGCTTTTGATGGTAACTATCAGGAAGCCTCTGACCTGCTTCGCATGTTGATGCGTAGCGGAGTACAGGTTGTGTCGTTTGGTGAACAAAACGATCCAGCCCAGGCGCTCGTTGTCCAATCTACAGTGATCGAGCCTCAAACGGGGGAGGCTGGGGTGAAGGGGAGTGATGCTTGAGAGACTTCGATCCACTCTGCGCCTGCCGCTCGGACCCATGACCGTTCATGAATTGCGTTCTCGCATGCGCAACCAGCAGTCTTATAGTGTGCTGACGCTTTATATGCTGGTGGCTGGTGGCGTTACGCTGTTAGTGTACATTACCGCATCGGCCATGGGTAGCAGCGGTATCGATGATAGCAGCCGAGTGGGAAGCGCGCTCTTCTATATCGTGGTCGCAATGCAGACTCTGCTGGTCAGCTTTGTCACGCCATGGTTTTCGGCGGGTGCACTAAGCAGCGAGCGGGAAGGTCACACTTACGACCTGCTGCGCCTGACGCTCATCACCCCCAGACAACTCGTGACCAGTAAGTTTCTATCAGGTTATGGATTTACCGGCTTGCTCGTCTTCGCCTCCCTGCCACTACTCAGTCTTGCCCTGCTGCTGGGCGGAGTGGATGTGGGTCAACTCGCTGCAGCATTGGCCGTCATTCTCGCCACCGGTTTCCTCTTTTCGTGCCTGGCGCTGTACATATCTTGTTGCCAGCGCAGTACAACCGATGCGATGATCCTCACCTATACGACCGTATTGGGTATCGTCATCGGTGTGTCAGTGTTGACCTTAATTGCACTGCCGATGCTAAATGGGGTTTTATATAGATCGAGCACGGTTGTGCGGACACGCCCCTTTCTGGCTGAGCTCATCCAGCTGGTCCAATATGTGTTGATGAGCTGCAGCCCGATCTCAACGCTCGCAGTGAGCGAGACCAGCCTGCTGCAAAGTGGTCATCTGCTCTCAATGACGGTCGATCCCATTCCCGGTATGACGACACCTTTTAATATTCCTGCGCCTTTTTTGATCACCACACTGCTGTATCTGACCACAGGTATCCTGTTGCTCTGGCTCACCGTTCGCCATCTCTCCCGTCCCAATCCCAACGACTAGCCGGACCCGTTTGCTCAGCGGTCAGCATCGTCGCGATCTGGAGCAGCCTGTAAATGAACACACGATATAGAGCATTTATCGTGAGCCTGCCGAAGGGTACATCCTGAGCCTGTCGAAGGGTACATCCTGAGCCTGTCGAAGGGTACATCCTGAGCCTGTCGAAGGACGACTGGCTCACCATGAGCGCTCACCATGCAGGCGGCGAACTTTTTTGTTCGCTGTCTGCCGCCTTAATTCCAACGTGCCAGCCTGTCGGAAAGATCAGCGATGTGTTGCCTGATGGTCTGCGCATCGGGGCTGTTGGGTCTCACAGCCAGGTAGTCGTTTAGCAGCATGATCGCCTTGCGCGACTGCCCCAGAGCACTATAAATGAGGCCCAGATTACGAATCTCTTCGGGGTTATCCGGATTCACCACCAGCAGGCGTTCCACCACATGACGCGCGTGATTAAAGTCCTGTGCGCTGGCATACACGTTCTTCAGGTTATTGAGCATGCGCGTCAATATAAAGCGCGCTCCGACTGGATTCAGGAAAACCGGATCGAATGGCAGGCTGCCCTGCGTGATGGCTTCTACGCGCGCACGGCAGTCCTCCTCAGTCATCGGCTCACCACCGTGGAACGGATCGAGGAATACGGGCTCGCTCAGGTCACCATGCGATTCGGTCACACGGACGATGAAGTGACCTGGCAGTCCGACGCCATATGCCCGCAGCCCCAGCCGGCGGGCCACCTCGATATACAGCACCGACAGGCTGATGGGAATCCCCAACCGGCGCTCCAGCACCTCGTTCAGGTAGCTGTTGCGAGGGTCCATATAGTGCTCTGCGTTGCCCTGGAAACCCAGTTGGTTGAAGAGATATTGGGCCAGAGCCAGCGCAGTGTCCTCAGGGGCAGCCCGCGCAGCCGATTCAGCCAGATCGTCGAGTTTCGATTCATATCCGGCTACATCCAGGTCTGGGTATTCAAACATACCCATCACAAAAACGGCTCGGGACAGATTTATTTCGGGGTCGGGCCGACTGACCTCGCGCACAAACTCTTCCAGCGCTGTATCGACCAGCATCCTTACACTGCACTCCCCTTGTGCATAATGATACCAGTCTTTCATGCGGGTTGACATTATGCGTCCAATCGCCTAATGTTACCTGCATGACTGTGGAACCCAGTGTAAGTCCAACTGATCGTGGTGTAATGCCTGCAGCCCACCTGATTGGCAAACGAGTGGACGTCCTTGACAAAGGGTGGATCGAGCTCCAAGACCTGATGGGCGATGATCTGGCAATTGTGAATGCTGCGCGCGCCTCGTTCCTGGGCGAAAGCAAGGGCGATGAGAGGGATCACAAATTGCTCATTTACCTGATGCAACACCATCACACCACTCCGTTTGAGCAGGTGGAATTCAAGTTTCGTGTCCGTGCACCTGTTATGACGTGGTGGCAGTGGGTGCGACATCGGACATGGTCTTTCAACGCACAATCTGGCCGCTACGTTACTTTTGAAGAGAACGACTTTTATGTACCGGAAACCTGGCGCAAACAGTCAGCCTCGAATAAACAGGCTAGCTTCGGCGAGCTGACGCTGGAAGAAGGACAACCCCTCACTCAAGCGCTGGAACAACATTACCAGCGCTGCTACGATCTGTACCGCCAGGCTCTGGCTGCGGGCGTCGCGCGGGAGCAAGCTCGCGTCTTCCTGCCAGGCTTTGCCGTCTATTACACCTGGGTATGCAAGGTGGACGCACACAACCTGCTGCATTTCCTCACCTTGCGCATGTCTCCCGATGCACAATATGAGATTCGCGCATACGCCAGGGCAATCTACAGGCACTTCTTCAAGCCGGCTTTACCATGGACGGCTGAGGCGGCAGAGCAATATCTGTTCGCGCCAGGAACGCAATTGGACTAGCCTGCTGGTGATAGACTGTACGGCGCATGGCTATGAACGTCGTCTCCGCTATAGCATCCAGTGATGTAACGCCGCGCCAGGCACGCCAAAATGAACACCTGAGTGTCGTGCAGCTCATCTGGGCGACACCCTACCTGGTGGTGTTGCAACAATACATTCCCGAGCTCGCCACGCGATTGGGAGCCTCAGCTCTGCTGCTGGGATTGTTGAGTTCGGGCGCCGCGCTCATGCTCACAGTCGGAACGGCTCTGGCACGCTATTGGATACAACGCGCTCCGGCTGATATGCGCGCCGTGGCTTTGCCAGGACTTGGCGCGCGGGCGATCGTCATGTGGGTGCCGCTGGCATTGTTTATTGGGAGCCATCAGGCGGACTGGCTTGTTATTGGGACACTTGTTTGCAACCTTTTCATCGGCATCATGCAGGTGCCATTCACGTCCGCCCTGTCTCGTTTGACATTTTCCGATCGGGTGCCGGTACTCATCAGCACCCGTTGGACCATGTTGGGCATTGGCAACGCCATCGGCATTCCACTCATCGCCATCGTATTGGATAATCTACCGTTGCCGTGGAACTACGTGGCCGTCTGCACGCTTGCCACGATTACGTCGGTGGTCGAGTTCTTTACATTTCTACGCTGGCGTCCCAGACCGGTGCTGGCTTCGCAGCGAATGCAGCGCTCACCAGCCAGCGACTTGAAACAGATTCTCCGGCATCCCCCTGCGCGCCAGTTCTTATTGCTGATACTGCTGTTAAACTTCGGTCTCAGCTCGATCAGTCCCTTGCTGCCTCTGAAGCTGGTGCGATACCTCCAGGCAAACAACGTCCAATATGGCTGGTATGCCACCATGTCATGGCTGGCGATCGCGCTCACTGGCCTCGTGAGGCCGCAACTCATCCGGCGCTACGGCAATAAGCTGCTCTTCGCGGCGTCGGGAATTGGGCTGGCGATGGAGGCACTCACGCTTGGCCTGGCCCAGAGTCTTCCTTTTACCTGGGTCGCCGGGGCCATCGGCGGCGTGTCGACGGGTCTCTTTCAGGTCACTGCCTTCAGCCTGATCGCAGAAAGCTCACCCCCCGATTGTTATGAAGGATTCGTTGGAATTCAAGCCAGTGTGGGCAATTTCGCCATTTTTGCCGCGCCGCTCATCACTTCCGGCCTGTTGAGTATTGGCCTGCCCATTGGCCCAACCATACTGTTGTGTGCGGCCGCACGAGCCATTGCCGGAGCCTTATCCTATATTACCTTTGCAGGCCCCAGCAGGCTCAACGTCGCTGCCATCGATGCGCGTGAGCCTGCCGGGCTGGTGGAAAACTAATAGTACAGTCCCCAGTTCGCCGCTGCCTGGTCTTCCATCATCGATGGATCCCACATTTCCAGGCCCATCGATACCTGAGCCGTCCTGCTGGTCACCTCTTGCACTTTCTCCCGTACCTGGTCTATCAGCGCCGGTCCATAGGGACAGAAAGGAGTCGTCAGGATCATGGTAATTTCCACTTTACCAGGCGACCAGTCCAGTTTACGCACCAACCCGAGCTCGACTACATTCAAGCCGAGTTCCGGGTCATATACCTCACGCAAGGCGTTGCGAGTCTGGTCCTCCAAATCCATCAGAGCCAGCTCACTCTCGCTCGCGGACTTCTCCGGCGTTGTCGTCTCTGCCGGCTTTGGTGCTGGCTCCTTATGATCCTTCGGTTGTTTCGTCAGATTCGTATCAACCATCAAACACCTCCACATCGTGTACCGTGCAATCGTTCACGCGATCGCCTCCGCATCCAAACAACCCATGCCCTATTTGCAAGGCTCACAGCTCTATGGCTGAATTAATAGCACGCACTGTATCGATTACGGTTTGTTTTGATTATTATACTTTGAGCACTGGCTGATACCGGTATGCTCCGCAACGCTCGCCGCTGTTAAGAGCCTATGCCAGTAGATGTCTGACTTTTCTGAGAAGTCAGACATCTGGGCGCCTATCGGGACAGGTTCCAGGTCAGAATGACCTGTTCTGCTATAATCACGCGGATTTCCTATCAAGTCAGGTTTTTCTTTAATGCGCGAACGTAACCTTATTACACTCGTCATCATCATCGCTATCGCTATCTTCGCAGCAGTGATCGTAGCTCCTTTCCAGAAGCCTCCCATCATTGAAAGTGTTGCCTTTTGGCAGGACCCGCGAGGAAGAGATCTACAAATGAAGCTGGGTCTGGACCTGAAAGGCGGTCTGCAAGTGTTGCTGGCCCCCGACCTGGCGCAAGGCAGCAACGTCATCACCGGCACGCTGGACTCTGCCCGCGCCATCATTGAAAGCCGTGTCAATGGAGCAGGCCTGACGGAAGCCAGCGTTCAGCTGCAAGGTTCGGACCGCATTCTGGTGGAACTTCCAGGCGTGACCAATCGCCAGCAAGCCATCGACTTGATACAACGTAAAGGTTTGTTGGAGTTTGTGGACGGTGGATATAATCCGCCAGCGGCTGGCGCGACTATCTCGACCACCTTCAGCTTGCAACAGCGCTTGATGTATCCACAAACGGCTGCGGTGGGCAAGCCCATCCTGACAGGCACGCAGACCATCACCAATGCAGGCACCATCTATAAAACTGCATTCACTGGCGAAATCCTGCAAAACAACGCCCGTTCGGAAGCACAATCGGGGCAGATTGTCGTGGTGTTTTCGGTTAAGCCAGCCGCCCAGCCCTACTTTAAGGAATATACGGGTAGCCACATCGGGCAACCCATGTGTATCGTGCTGGACTCACAGGTGCTGTCCTGCCCAACCATCCGCGACGTCCTCACCACCGGTGGCCAGATCAGCGGTGGATTCACCATCGACGAAGCGCGCAACCTGGCCATCACCTTGAATTATGGCTCGCTGCCCATTCCATTGAAGATCGAGACGGTGCGCGATGTGGGAGCAACGCTGGGAACTGATTCAGTGCGCCGCAGCATCATCGCCGGCATTATCGGATTGAGCGTGCTGGTCATCTTCATGCTGCTGTATTACCGCCTGCCCGGATTACTGTCTGGGTTCGCCCTGTTCTTCTTCGCCATCACCACCCTCGCCATCTTTGTATTGATTCCTGTGACGATTACGCTGCCCGGCATTGCCGGATTCCTGATTTCCGTGGCGACTGCCGTGGATGCCAACATCCTGGTATTCGAACGTTTTAAGGAGGAACTGCGTGCCGGGCGCACCATACGCGGCGCCGTGGAGGCGGCGTTCCAGCGCGCCTGGCCCTCCATTCGCGACTCAAACCTGAGCACGCTCATCACGTGCTTCATCCTCTTCATCTTCGGCAATACCTTTGGTGCCAGCGCTGTGAAAGGCTTCGCGATCACGCTGGCATTGGGTATCATGGTCAGCCTGTTCTCGGCCATGGTTGTCACACGCACGCTCATGCGTCTGGTCCTGGCGCAACCCAATGAGGCGCTGCAAGATAATAAGGCTTTGTTAGGGGTCTAGAGCTTATGTTCACAATCGTACGCAACCGCGCCATCTACTTTGCCCTCTCATTGATGGTGATCATCCCAGGGATCATCTTCATGGTGTATAACACGGTGACCTTGCCCACGCATACTCCCTGGCGCCTGGGCGTGGACTTCCGTCGTGGCAGCCTGTTCGAGCTTCACTTCACCCAGCCAGCCACCGAAGAAAAAATACGCGCAGTCTTCTCACAATTTGGGCTAAACAACCCGACCGTCTCGCAAGTGGGCACGCCCAGCGACAATACGTGGCAAGTGCGCACTGACTTCCTCCAGGGCGCCCAGACCCAGAACCTCATTAACGCGCTGTCCAAACAGGTGGCGCCGGTCGATCAAAACCGCTCCAGCGTTTCATCGGTGAGTGAGAAGATTGCTTCAGAGGTGACGCGAGCCGCGATTTACGCAGTGATTGCCGCCACGATCGGCATACTGCTCTTCGTCTGGTACAGCTTCCGTAAGGCGCCCAACGCATTGCGCTACAGTGTGTGTGCCATCACCGCCATGATCCACGACGTGTTGGTGGCCGGCGGCCTGACCGCCATCTTCAGCACGCTCTTTGGCTGGGAGATCGACTCGCTGTTCCTGACGGCGATGCTCACCGTGATCGGTTTCTCCGTGCAGGATACGATTGTGGTATACGACCGCATCCGGGAAAACCTTTCGCGCCACCGGGGTGAAGAGTTTGAACAGATCGTCTCACGCAGTCTGGTCGAAACACTGCATCGGTCACTGGCCATCTCGTTGACCAATATCTTTGTCATGACAGCCCTGCTCCTGTTTGGAGGCGAGAGCATCAAGCAGTTCGTCGCCGTGCTGCTCATCGGCCTGGTCAGCGGCACCTACTCGTCGATCTTTAACGCGGTGCCCCTGGTGGTAGCCTGGCAAGAGCGCAGCCTGTTTGGCCGGCGCCGTCGAGCGCCCGATGCGGTCCCGGCCCGTTGAGGTGACCCCGATATGCCCGCCACATCGTGCTGGAGGCTGTGGCGAACTTCTTTCTGGCGTCGCCAGGGAGACCAGCCGTGGAAGCCAAAGACCTGACTGGTTACGTGGACGGATCGCCGGTGAGAAAAGCGGATGAGGATACTGCGCGTATCCGAATCATTCAGGACACGGTCAGGTCGTTCTTCGTTTCGCTGAGCCTCGGCGCCACCCTGCCCACACCGCTACTCATGGCCGTCTCCGGCGGACCGGATTCGCTGTGCATGGCGGACGCGATCCTAACACTTGCCCATGAGCTGAGCCTCGCCCCGGTCATAGCCCACCTGGATCACCAGTTACGCGGCGAGGAGTCACTGGCCGATGCTAAATTCGTACGCCAGTTTGCTGTGGCGCGGAATGTGCACTGCATTGTGGAGCAGGTCGATGTAAAGGCCTTGGCACGCGAGAGACACCTATCCATCGAAGTGGCTGCGCGTCAGTTGCGCTACCGTTTTCTGGCATCGGCCGCGCGTGCGATCGGCGCGCGTTATATTGCACTCGCCCATAATGCCGACGACCAGGTCGAAACAGTCTTGTTGCGGCTGGTGCGCGGTACAGGCGTGCAAGGCTTGCAAGGCATGCGCCCGCTCAGTACATGGACGGTGCCTTCTGGCGATCTTTCCAGTGTGATCCTGTTGCGGCCTCTCCTGAACACCAAGCGCCAGGACATCGAGGCGTATTGCCGCGCGCGCAGCCTCTCACCCCGCCACGACACCACCAATGACCAGTGGCATCCCACACGCAACCGTATCCGGCATGAGCTTCTGCCGCTGCTTGAGCACTACAACCCGGGCATTCGCCGGGTGCTGCTGCGTCTGGCAGAAACCGCAGCCTCCGATTGGGAGATCATCGACCACGCTACGCAGCAAACCTTTGACAGCCTGCTCATCGATGAGACCATGCCCTCGCCAGACATCCAGGGCCAACCCGCGCAGCCTGCCTTTACACTGAACCGCACGGACTGGCGCCATCTGTCCATAGGCCTGCAACGGGCTGTGCTGCGTGAAGGAGTGAGGCGGCTCAAGCAAACGCTCACGGACGTGAAATATGCCGGAGTTGAAGAAGCGCGGGCTGTGCTCAATAGCGATGCCCGCAGCGGCGACATCGCCATTCTGCAGGATGTGCGCATCATCGTCCATGCGCACTCGTTCACCATTACGCTGGCGCCAGCCAACCTATAATGATCTTCACATGGCCGAACCCAGAGAGCCCCTGACCGAGCGAGAGCTGGAGATTGTACGGCTGGTGAGCACCGGTGCCGGGAACAAGGAAATCGCCACCAAACTGTACGTCAGCCCAAACACCGTCAAGGTGCACCTGCGTAATATCTTCACGAAACTGGAGGCCAGTTCGCGTACCGAAGTCACGATGATTGCAGTACGCAATGGCTGGATCACCCTGCTCGATTCTCCCTTACCGATGGACCAGCAGGCAACTTCCGGTGTTCCAGTGGCGTCATCCGGCCGCATATCCCGCGCCCCTGCAGGCGCCATCGCCCCTGCAGGCGCCATCGCCCCATCAGGCGCTGAAATCGCTCAACCTGCCAGACAACCACAAGATGGCTCCGTTTCGTCACTCAGGATGACGCCGGCGATCGCCGCTGTGCCGGTTGCGCCGAATCCGGAAGCGCTTCCCCGGCTGGCCGTCTGGAAGCGCCTGGCGTTGCTGGCGGGGGTGCTGCTCAGCCTGCTCCTGATCGTGACAGGTACTGCCTCGCAGGATAACACCGCCCTGGCCCTTGACCCTTTACGCATCGGACCGACGCAGCCACGCAGCGGATTGCTGTTGCGTGGTGAAGTGTCTCGTTGGAGCCTGCGAGCATCGCTGCCCATCGCACGCGCACGCAGCGCCGCGGCGACAGTCGGCGACCGCATCTATATCATCGGAGGGGAAGTGAATCAGGCCGTGTCGGGTGATGTGCTGGTCTATGTACCCGTGACAAACACCTGGTTGCTGCTCAACGCTCCTAAGCCCACACCCGTAGCGAACGCTCCGGCTGCCGTGCTAGGCAGCACAATCTATGTGGCGGGGGGAACCACTCGTGATGGGCAGCCCAGCGCGGTCATGGAAGCATTCGACACCCGCACGCAGCAGTGGCGAAGCCTGGCGCCGCTCCCCTACCCCATCGCCGGTCAGTCCAGTGCGACATTTGGCAAGCAGATTTTTGTATTTGGCGGCGCGACGGATCAAGGCATCACCAACGCCAGTCTGCGCTTCGACACAGTCGCCCAGACATGGCAGCCCATCGCGCCCATGCCCACCGCCCGCACCCTTTCAGCCGCCGCCACCTTCGACAACCGCATTTACGTCATCGGTGGCTATAACGCCGGGCACGAACTGAATACCTGCGAAGTGTATACGCCCAGCCAGAATGTGTGGTCTGCATGCCAGCCAATGACCCTACCGCGCAGTGCACTGGGCCTGGTGCGCGTGGGTTCGAATTTGTTCGCCATCGGTGGAGGGATGAGTGGCTTTCTGGGTTTCAATGAGCGGTATGATCCCTCCACCAATCGCTGGACCGCATTCGACACACCAATTACCAATAACTGGCAGAGTGTAGCCGTCGCGGGGCTGCCAACGGAGTTTTACGTTTTCGGCGGGTATAGTGGCAGTGAGCGTTTGGCGCTCAGCTACGTATACGAAGTATTCGTCAACCGCGTATTCGTACCTTCATTCCAGTCCGCCCCCAGCCAGAACAAAACGCCGTGAGGATATGCCTCTGGGCGCTGGAGCGATCATCTGTCCGCAAGCGATGCGCTTACAAAGCACGAACATAGACACGATGCGCCTTGTAAAATTCAATACCCAGATCGCGCATTTCGCGCTGCATGCGATCATTCTCAACTCCAATCTGGACAATATCGGCGTGGCGATAACCAGCCTCGACTATGCTGCGGTGCATCTCACTAAAAAGTAGCGCGGTCCCTCCCAATCCGCGGTAGCGCTCGACGATGCCCGCTCCGTTTATATTCACCCACCGGGTACGCTTAAGCTCCAGCCACAGGTCAGCCCAACCCAGAGGGAGCAATTTCCCACGGGTACGCTGTAGTGCGGCGGATATGTCGGGATAGGCCAGCAGGAATCCCACGACGTCATCACCTTTCATGACGATCTTAACCAGGCGCGGATCGGCGAACCATTCCAGCTGGCTTGCCATGGCGTTGACGTCATCGTCCGTCAAGGGCAGCGTGCCAGTCGTGCCAGCCAGGCTGCCGTTGTACAGCGTGTGCAGGTACGGCACAATTCGGCGCAGCTCGCGGCTGGTCCGGAAGCGCAAAACGCGCAACCCGCGGCGGCGTTTCACAGCCTCCGCCAGGTTATCGATGCGCTCTGGCACGGGTGCTGTGGCGTCCAGGTAACCCGACACCAGCTCGCCCTGCGGATTAAACCCGGCTGCTTCGATCAACCTCGCGTAGAACGGCGGGTTATAGGCAATGCCAAATGCCGGCCGATGCTCGAACCCCCTGACCAGCACTCCCATGCCATCCAGAGCTGTAAACCCCTTTGGCCCGACGATCTTGTCCAACCCGCGTGACCGGGACCACTCAAACGCGGCATCGAACAGCGCCTGCGCCACCTCAGGACGATTGGCACATTCGAAGTAGTGAAAGAAGGCGGTCCGCTCGGTGTTGTATTCGTTGTACCGTCGATTGTTCAATACGGCGATCCGTCCTTGCACTTCAGAGCCTTCGAGCGCAAGAATGAATTGTGCCTCTGAATGTAGATAGAACGGGTTATTCGGGTCCAGATACTGCCCGGCGTCCATGGCCAGCGGTGGCACCCATTGCGGTGCTTGAGCGTACAGCCGGAATGGCAGTTGCAGGAACTGTCTGACACGCGCCCGGTCACGACCACTAAACGGTACGATGGTTATCATGGAACTGAATTGTCGTTGGGCATGCCGTCTGCTCAGAGGATCTACGAGTGCATGGTTCCATTATAGGAGATCGGTCCCTCGCCTCACCCCCATTCCGCGTCTTGCCTGATGCTACGATGCCTTTCATCTGGTGCTCACATTAGGTAGTTATCATATGGCTTTCTCGCTTCGACCTATCGCCGCTGGCCGTGGGGGCCAGACGGTCGAATGGAGTGAATGTCGATTCGTCTGCTATTGAGGAGGTGTTTTAATGCAACGGGCCGAATATACGTCAGCGAACCGCAAGGCCTGGAACGAAGCCGCACCCGTTCGCGACGATAATCGACTCACGCAAGTGCTGACGGTAACGCACCAATCCGGGTATCACTACCTGAGTGCCGCAGCTGCGGAAATATTGAAGCAGGTGGGGTTTGAAGGGAAAGCAGTCGCGCATTTATGCTGTAATAACGGGCGAGAGTTGCTGTCGATCAGGAACAGCGGTGCCGGGCACTGCGTTGGATTTGATATCGCCGACAATTTTGTCGATCAGGCGCGCCAGCTGGCCAGGAGCAGTGGCATCGATTGCGAGTTCGTCCGCACCGATGTCTACGAGATTCCGCATCGTTATGACGGGCAATTTGACATTGTTTATATCTCTGTGGGAACGCTAGGCTGGATGCCCGACATCAAGGAGTTCTTCCGGGTCGCCGCCCGGCTGCTTCGAAAGGACGGATGGGTGGTCGTTTATGAAATGCACCCCATCCTCGACATGTTCGATAGCGTTGAGACCAGCGATCCACCTGTATTGCACTATTCCTATTTTCGAGCCAAACCGTTCGTGGAAGATAACGGATTGGATTATCGTGGCCAGACGCCCTACAAAACATCGCCCAGCTACTGGTTTCACCACAAGCTGTCCGACATCTTTGACGCCTGCCTGGCGGCTGGTCTGTCCATTCGCTCGTTTCAGGAATACGACCACGACATCACTAATGTATATACGCGCTACAGCCAGATGCAGGTGCGCCTGCCGCTCAGCTTCTCGCTGATCAGCCGCAACGACAGCAGCCAGCCCAATGGTGCAGAAGACCTGACTCGCGATACGGGCTAGTCCAGCTGGGTGATGAACTGTTTTTCATAGAGGTCGCGATACAGACCGCCCTGGCGAAGCAGCTCTTCGTGCGTGCCCTGCTGCGCGATGATGCCATCGTCGATGACATAGATGCAACTGGCATTCCGGATCGTGCTGAGGCGGTGCGCAATGACGATCGACGTGCGCCCACTCATCAGGCGGCCCAGCGCTTCCTGAATGAGCGCCTCGGTCAACGTGTCCACACTTGACGTCGCTTCGTCCATGATGAGGATGCGCGGGTCCACCAGCACGGCTCGCGCGATGCAGATAAGCTGGCGCTGGCCCACCGACAGGTTGGCTCCACTTTCCAGAATGCGTGTGTCATAACCATCGGGTAGGTTGCGGATGAAGTCATCCGCATTGGCTAGCTGCGCCGCCGCGACAATCTGCTCGTCTGTGGCATCCGGTTTGCCAAAGCGGATGTTGTCGGTGATGGTGCCAGCGAATACCAGTGGATCTTGCGACACCAGGCCCATCTGCCGATGCAGGCTCTCCTGCGTCACGTCGCGCACGTCATGGCCATCAATCAGAACCGCCCCTTCCTTGACCTCGTAAAAGCGCGCGATGAGGTTGGCAATGGATGTCTTTCCCGCTCCGGTTGGGCCAACCAGTGCCACCATTTCGCCTGGTTCGATATGCAGGTTGATATCGTGGAGCACTTCGCGCTCGGAGGTATAACCAAACGACACATCGTCCAGGTCGATGCGTCCCTGAATCGGCGGCATCTCAGTCGCATGCTCGTGGTCTTGAACAACCGGTTGCTCGTCTAGCAGCTCCAGGACGCGCTCGCCACCTGCGGTCGCCGTTTGCAGGGTGGTATAGAGCTGGCTCAGATCCTGGATGGGGTTGAAAAACCGGTTGACATAGGCCATGAACGCCACGATGACTCCGATGGTGAGATCTCCCTGCACCACCATGATGCCGCCCACCCCCAACACAATGCACATGGCTGCGATACTCAGGATGTTCACCGAAGGCAGAAAAGTGTATGACAGCGAAACGGCGCTGACATTGACATCGCGGTTAGCCCGGTTGATCACCTCGAAGCTTCGCTGAGTGGTCTCCTCCTGGGCGAACGCCTGGATGACCCGCATGCCCGAAATGTTCTCGGCCAGATCGCCGACGACCTCGCCCAGTTTCTGGCGCGTTTTCAGGTATGCAATGCGCGCTCGCCGGCTGAACAGCCAGGTCGCCAGGGCCATCAGCGGGATCACGCTGAAAGTGAGCAACGCCAGGCGTAAATCCATGGCCGACATCGCCACGATCGTTCCGATCAGCAGGACACTGTTTCCCAGCACCGTGATCCCGCCCTGCGTCAACAGGTCGTTGATCACACCTGTGTCATTCACCACACGCGAGATAATGACGCCCACAATGTTCCGATCTTGATAGGCCACCGAAAGGTCCTGCAGATGCAAAAACAGGCGGCTGCGCATGCTGAATAAAACGCGCTGGCCCACCCAGGCCAGCAGATAACTGAGGATGGCCGACGTCACGTAGGCGATCACCAGGGTGATCACGAAAATAACACTGGTGCGGATGAGTCCGGGCATGTCGCCTGTGGCGATGTTGTTGTCGACCGCCACCTTGGCCAGGTACGGCGTCAGCAGGCCGGTCGCCGAAGAGATGAACATCAACACGGCCGCCAGACCCAGATAGTGCAGGTAGGGTTTGAGAAAACCGGCCAGACGCCACAAAACCCGCCCGCTGATACGACCACGTGTATCAGTCCCACCATAGCGCTCCAGCGCTCCGCCCGGTCCAATGTTGCCGGCGCTTCCGATACTGATGGTCATTGCGCACCTCCACTGCCCGCCACCTGATAGGACAATCGGGTTGGCGGTCTGGCAACGGGTGCGGCCGCCATCAGCTCCTGGGGACGCAACTGGCGCTGATAAATTTCGGCGTACAGGCCGCTCGTGCGCAGGAGCTCGTCGTGAGCGGTGTGTTCCGCTGTGCGCACGCCGATAGCCACGATGCTGCCTTTGTCCAGCACCAGCACCTGGTCTGCCTGGCGCACCGTGCTCAAACGCTGGGCGATGACAAATGAGGTGCGTCCCTTCATCAGTCGCAACAGGGCGGCCTGGATCAATGCCTCGGTTTCTGTATCCACACTCGACATGGCGTCGTCCAGGATCAACACTCGCGGGTCCTTGAGGATGGCCCGCGCAATGGCCACACGCTGCTTCTGGCCGCCCGACAACGTGACACCGCGTTCGCCCACATGGGTGTCATACTGCTTGGGCAGTTGCATGATGAAGTCGTGCGCCGATGCAGCAGTGGCGGCGGCGATGACCTGTTCATCGGTTGCCTCAGGCCTTCCAAAGGCAATATTCTCGCGCACAGTGGCAGCGAACAGCGTGGTGTCTTGCAACACAATCCCCACCTGTTCGCGCAGCGAGTTGAGCGTCACCTGGCGGATATCCCGACCATCGACGAGAACGCGCCCTTCGGTGGGGTCATAGAAGCGTGGTATCAAGTTGATGACTGAGCTCTTGCCCGATCCGGTTGCGCCCAGTAAGGCAACAATCTGGCCTGCCGGCACCTCCAGGTTGATGTCGCGTAAAACCTGATGCGTCCCGAAGTAGGTAAACGAAACATGCTCGAAACTCACACGCCCGGATATCCGGCCGATGGGCTGGGCATCCGGTGCATCGTTCACTTCCGATTGCGCATCCAGGATTTCGAAGATGCGCTCGCCCGACGCAGCCGCCTGCGAAATCGCCCCAAGCACCATGCCCAGGCGCCGGATGGGGGCGGTCAATTGCCCGGCATAGGTGGTGAAGGCTACCAGCTCTCCGATTGTGAGCACCTTCGCGATGACCAGATGCCCCCCGTAAAGCAGGACCAGTACGGTGCCGGCGCCGGCGAAGAGCTGCAGCAGTGGCAGGTTGCTGGCTTGCAGACGGGCTGCCATCATGTTGAGATTAAGCAGACTGGTGTTGTCAACCTCAAAGCGCTTGATTTCGGGCTGTTCCTGGGCGAAGCCTTTCACAATCCGCGCACCGCGCAGGTTCTGTTCCAGACGCGAGGTGAGGACGTCCACTCTGCGCTGGACGGAACGGGAGATCGGCCGGTACTTCATGCCAAAGTTGATGGCGGTGTAGGCCAGGGGCGGCACAACCAGCAAAATCAGCAGCGCCAGCTGGGGGTTCAGAATGAACATGGATATGCTAATGCCGGTCACCAGCATGATGACTTCCACCACGCGCTGGACCGCCCGGCCGGTGAGGAAACGGATGCGGTCCACATCGCTGATGGCGCGGGTAAGCAACTGTCCGGCTTCTGCGCGATCGTGATAACTGAACGACAGCGACTGCAGCTTGTTATTGATGGCATTGCGCAGGTCGTAGGCTACGTTCTGCGAGGCAATCTCGGTCCAGCGACCATTCAGGAACGTGAAGATTCCGCTGATCACAGCCACCAGCATCAGGGCTCCGGCTCCCTGAACGATGATGTACAGGTTGGTCTTGCGCACGCCGTTATCGATGATGTGTTCGATGATGAGCGGCATGCTGATGGTGATGCCATCGTTGATCAGCAGTAACAGATAGGCGCCCAACGCATAGTGCCAGTAGGGCTTCAGGTAGCCCATGCAACGCAGCAAAACATGTAGCGCAGGTGTGGGGCGCTGCTCTCGGGAAGTAACGGGTCGTTCGCTCATTCCGCAATCTCCAGAAGTTGCTCAATATCGCCCAGGGCATCACAAAGCCGGGACAACTGGTCTGGCGACAGTGTTTTCAATTTCTCGCGCAAAAGCGGCATCCCTCCCAGTGTCAAGGAGCGCGCCAGCTTGCGTCCGGCCGCCGTGAGCGTCACCATGACGGAGCGGTTGTCAGACTGCGAGCGCGCGCGGATCACCTGACCGTTCTGCTCCATGTGCGTCATCAGCTCCGAGGTACTGCTATCACTCAGGAACAGGTAGTCGCGGCACTGGCCGATGGTCAGAGGCTCGCTCTCCATCAGGTAACGCAGAATGGACACTTCTCGCCCGCTCAGGTTCTCGCTTTGCATCTTGCGGCCGTATTGGCGCAGATAACGGTAAATGCTGAGGAAACGGCGCATGGCCTCCACATACTGGCTGTCAGTCTTTTCCACTTCTTTAATCTTCACCTGGCATCCTCCATCGGATACTTCGGTAACGAATATTTCGGTTTCGTAATAATATAGGACAAAGGTGCGCCGCTGTCAAGGGTATGGCACACAGCGCAGGGAATGCCTGGTCTACACGGTGCGGTGCAGGTGCTCACCGCGCAGAATACCGCGCCATCCGGTGCCTATAGAGCGGATGTGAGTGGCAGGCGGGGACTACCAGTTCGTATACGATCCGTCGCGACGATGCAGGTGGGGCGCTTCCCACAGCTTCAATGTTTGTGTGCGCGCCAGTTCCTCATTCAGCTCGACGCCCAACCCGGGCGCAGTGGGAACGGGAAAATGATTTCCTTCCAGCTTCAGTTGTGCGGGAAACATATCCGAGTCATCGAACCCCAGGCGTTCAGTCGGCGAAACACGCACTTCCAGCCAGGCAAAGTTCGCCACCGCGGCCGCCAGGTGAACGGTGGCTGCCGTGCACACGGGGCCGAGCGGGTTGTGTGGCATCAGGTCGATGTAGTGTGCTTCAGCCCACCCCGCAACCTTCATGGCCTCAGTGAGACCGCCCACATTGCATACGTCCAGGCGGGCGAAGTTCGTGATACCACGCTCGATGTACGGCAGGAACGCCCACTTGCTGGAGAACTCTTCGCCGATGGCAAAGGGCACACCCGTCATCTTGCGCAAAGCTTCATAGGCTTCGGGCGTCTCATCACGGATCGGCTCTTCGAGGAAATCCAATGTGCCGGCGGGCATGCGTTGGCAAAACGAAGCCGCCTCGGCGACGCTCAAACGGTGGTGATAATCGATGCCCAGCACGAAGTCGCTGCCCGCCTCTTCGCGCACTTTGACCAGCCATTGAGCCGTGAGCGGAATGGACTCGCGCGGCTCGAACAGTCCCGGATTGGCCGAATCGGGCTGGTCGGGCACGGTTCGAATGACGTTCCAGCCTTTTTGCCTGAGCAGTTTTATATCCTCTACCAGGCGGGGGCCTGACCGCGCACCCGTGGTGGCAAAACACGGTACCGCATCGCGCTGCCGGCCGCCCAGTAGCTGATACACGGGCACCTTAAGCGCTTTACCGGCGATGTCGTATAGAGCAATATCGATCGCGGCGATCGCGCCTGTCAGGACGCGCCCGCCCTCAAAGTAGGCGCTGCGATACATCTCCTGCCACAGGGCGCCAATTTGTAGCGGGTCTCGCCCGATCAGGAAGGCACGGTAATGCTGAACGGCGCCCTGCACGGCCAGCTCACGTCCGGAGACGCCAGCTTCGCCCAGTCCATACAACCCCTCATCCGTCTCCACCTTCACGATAAACTGATTGCGACTGCCCACCCAGATGGGATACGTCTTGATATCGGTGATCTTCATATGCTCGCTCCTTCGATTAACCCAGATAGGTGCGGAAAAACTCGACCGACTTGTGACCGCCCCAGCTGTGTTCTCCGGGGAACAGATCGAGCGACAGTTTGTCGGCCGCACCGGCTGCGCGATAAATCGCTTCCACCTGGTGGTAACAGTCCAGCGAGGTATCGATCATGAAGCAGGTATCGTAAATGCCGATGTCCACCAGCAGCGGCTTCGGCGCCAGCAAGCCCTGCAAGTCCGGCAGGTCCACGAGCTTATACAGACCCGGCGCCACCTGCATGCCGCAGTAGTTCAGGTCACGCATGCCAAAATAGGCCCACAGGTCGCTATAGCAGATGATTTCGGCTGCCTTCAGCCGCCCATCCAACAGGCTGGACCACAGCGTCATCGTGCCGCCGCCACTCAAGCCCATCACGCCCAGGTGATCTGCATCCACGAATGGAAGAGAGCAGGCAAAGTCGGTGGCCGCCAGGCCGTGGGTCACGTTGATCGACAGGCTGGTCATCCCCAGCATGGTTGCGTGTAAATAGTAGAGGTTGCACCAGTCCCGACCGCCCTGGTGGGTGCGGTAATGCGGCTTGGCGCTATCGTTGCGCTCGCCCATGCCAATCCAGTCGATGCCGAAGGTGACAAAGCCAGCCTGTGCCATTTGCCGGCCGTAATCGTAGTTCGCCCCGCTGATGGATTGGCGGCGCTCCGGCGTCGAGTCATTGCCCATGACCGAGTCCTTGCCGAACGGTCCATGTCCGTGCCAGCACAGGATAGCCGCTCTTTTCTCGCCCGGGGCCAGATCGGACGGGATGTTGACGACAAAGGAAGCGGAGATGTGCGGACCTACGTCGATCAGCCAACGCTGCTTGCGCAAGCCATCCTGCTGCCATTCGGCCACCAGCTCAGGGTTGAGATCGACGCGCGGAGGAAAGTCGCCCAGCGTCCCAACCACTTTGGGAAATGTCTGACTTTTCCAGCTCGTGAAATCGTCCACACTCTCGCCGTGGAAGCGGTGGAGCGGCACATGCTCCAGGGCCAGTTGTTCGAACATCACGTGCGGGCTTAGGTTCCGGACCGGCATGCTCAACACCTCCAACCAGAGTGCTGTCTATTGTCGGTGCATGGGAACCCGGCGTCAAATGTCTTAGTGCCTCTCGCAGTAGATGTCTGACTTCTCGGAGAAGTCAGACATCTACTGCGATGAGATCATAGCGCGACCATCGAACGAGCGCCGTTTTGCGGGCCGCGCCAGGTCTGGCCGCACCTGCATGAAGGGCTTACTGCGCCAATGAATCCACACTGCCGCGCACGGACGAGGTAAGCGCGCCAAACAGAGCGACGGCAGCGGCAATGAGCATCCCTATTCCAACCGCTGTGAATAATTCCTGCCCGAAGGCTCCACTTCCCGGCTGGGACACCGTTGTGCCTGTGCTCGCCGCCAGCACAGCTCCCGCCAGGCCGACGCCCAGCACCATGCCCATATTGCGGGCGGTTGCCAGGATGCCGGAGGCGATGCCCTGCCGGACGCGAGGCGCAGAGCCCATCAGGGCGCTGGAGTTGGGTGCAATGAAGACACCGGTTCCCAGACCGACCACGGCCAGCCCGAGCGCGACCATGACCATGGAGGCGTCTGCTCCCAGACGCGAGAGCAGGAACATGCCCGCGCCCAAAACCAGCATGCCCAGGGTGCCCAGAATGCGCGGACCAACGCGATCGGAGAGTGCCCCACTGAGCGGTGCGGAGATCGCCATGATGATGGGTTGAGCGGAGAGAATCAGACCTGTAGTGGCGGTGTTGAGGCCGCGCCCTTCGATAAGGTAAAAGGGCAGCAGAAAGGTCGCCACGTTCAGACTGATGTAATTACATACGGCGCTGACGGTGGCGGCTGAGAACTGGCGCACACTGAACAGGTGCAGGTCGAGCATGGGGCTGGGCGTATGTATTTCGATGACCACGAAGAGGACGAGCAGAACAATCGACACAGCAAAGAGCAGCAGTTCAGGCCATGAAGTCCAGCCCCACACGTCGCCCTGATTGAGACCCAGCAGCAGCATGGTCAATCCGGCCAGGAAGGTGCCGGCGCCGGGCAGGTCGAAGCGCGGAGCATGTTCCGCCGGCGCGTCGTGCGGGATGTAGCGTACGCTCAGGTACAGCGCGGCCAGGCCGATTGGCACATTGATATAAAACACCGCGCGCCAGCTCAGCAAAGCGGTCAGCCATCCTCCCAGGATGGGGCCAATGGTCAGACCAATGTAAATCATCATTGATTGCAGTCCCAGGACGCGGCCGCGCAGGCTGGCCGGGAAGTTTTTCGTCAGGAGGGCTGGCGAGTTGGCGAACAGGATGGCTGCGCCAATGGCCTGCAGCCCGCGGAACGAGATGAGCATGAGCGCCGTCGATGACAGGCCGCATAGCATCGAACCCACCACGAAGATACCGAACCCATAAATGTAGACCTGCTTGTTGCCATGCATGTCGCCCAGGCGGCCGAAGGACAGCAGCAGGCCGCTGACGACCAGCAGGTAGACCGTCACCACCCATTCGATGGTGGCAACGTCGGTGCGGAATGCCTGACTCACCACCGGCAGAATGATATTGACGACGCTCGAATCCAGCGATGACATCAGCGAACCCAGGCCGACGGCCACGATGATGAGCCACCGGTCGCCGGTAAGCCCATTAGGCGTCTGCAGGGTGAGTTCTGTTTGTCGCACAGATGAATTCACAGGTGGCTTATCGGTGCTCGGCTCCATTTCCATGCCTTCTCCATGCCTTCTCTATGCCTTCTCCATGCCTTCTCTATTCGATCACGCCATGATAAGTGAAATCTGGCTGAGATCAGCATCCCCATTCAACGCTGCCCTACCCTCAGCCAACCTCACGCCAGTTTACGTAAGCGGGGCACGCGCCAGAATATGACCAGCCCGAAAGCCAGCGAGATCGACGCGGTGATAACGATCGTCAGCGGCTCGCCGATGAACGTGGCAGCCCCGCCTGCCAGCAGCGCGCCAATTGGCGCCACGCCAAAGAAGGTGAGCGAATAGAATCCCATCACGCGCCCACGCAAATCATCGCTGACCAGGGTTTGGATCAGCATATTCAGCAGGTTGAACAGCAACATCTGGCCGGCTCCGACAGCGACCATGATGGCCAGCGAAAGCGGGATGGTTGTCACGGCGGCAAAGACGAGCAGCAGCGCGGGGAAAGCCAGCGTGCCCAGCGTGAGCAGCTTGCCCTTAAAGTTGTACATCCCCACCGATGCGATATACAGCGCCGCAATCATCGACCCAATGCCACGCGACGATTGCAGCAGCCCCGTGGTGCCGGCATCGCCCCCCAATATCGCCACGGCCCAGGCCGGGATCAAGGTGCCATAGCCCATCGCGAAGAGCCCATATGCCATGGCGATCACCATCATGATGCCAATCATCTGGTGCCTGAGCACATAGCGCATGCCTTCCGCCAGATCCTGTACGGCCGACGTCCTCACTTCGCGCACGGGCAGAGGCCTGAGCTGCATCATCACCAGTGCGACGATGACCGCCAGGAACGAGATGCCATTAATGGTGAAGCACCAGCCTGGTCCCACCAGCGCGTAGGCCGCGCCTGCAACAGCCGGACCGATCGCCGTTGCCAGGTTGAACATGGTCGAGTTCAGGGCGATGGCGTTGGTCATATCCTTGCGCTCCACCATTTCCAGGATGAATGCCTGCCGCGCAGGTGCGTCGAATGCATTGACCACCCCCAGCAGGAATGCCAAAATGACGATATGCCACGGCTGCACCACGTTCGTGAACGTCAGATACGCCAGAACAAACGCCAGAATCATCATCAGGGACTGGGTGATCACCATCAGCGTGCGGCGCGACATGCGGTCCGAGATGACACCGCCGAAGAGCATGAATAACCACGACGGGATGCCTCCTGCGAAGCCCACATAGCCCAGGTAGGCCGGCGAACTGGTCAGTTGATAGACCAGATACCCTTGCGCGGTGACCTGCATCCAGGTGCCGACGAGTGAAGCCAGTTGACCGATAAACCACAGACGGTAATTGCGGTACTTAAGCGAAGCGAATGTCTGATCCAGACTCAGGCGCGCCGGCACAGGTTCGCTGACCTGAGGCTCGCTTTGGGCGCTGACGGCTTGCACAGCCGCAACACTGATCGTTGAATTCAGGTTGGCGTCCGCAGGGGCGTCAGATTCCACACTTCACCTCTGTACTGTGATGGGTTTGGTTGAGCATTTTTCGACCTGGAAAAGAGTATTCAAAATGACCATGGCACGCAGAATCGTCTCCTGTTCTGCCGGGGGAATGGTCATCATGATCATGGCCAGCGAAGTCCGGGCTGCCTGATAAGCCACCTGCCATGCAATCCGGCCGCTTCCTGTCAGCGACAGCGTCACACGCCGCCGGTCGTTGGCGCACACTTTGCGCTGGACGAACTTGCGCGCCACAAGACCATCGACCAGTTTGGAGCTGGAAGGCAAGGTCAAGCCAATATTCTCGGCCAGGTCGGAAAGCGAGGCGCCCTCTTTGGTGGTCAGGTACGCCAGCGTCCGGAATTGAGGCACGCTCAGGTCATGGCCCCGAGAGCGTCGCATCTCGGAGCGGATATGCCGCTGCACCCGCGGCACCGCTGCAAGGATTTCGCAGGCGCAATCTTCTGCTAGCTGCGTGTTTTTAGTTTCCATTTCTAACCGTTAGTAGTTCTAAGTATAACGGCAAAGCGCTTCCCCATCAAAAAGCCTCTTCCAGTTACAGCCAGGCGCACTGGAGCTGTTTGCGCTTGATCGCATGGTATTGGGCATTTACACTGAGCTGGTCGAAGGTGGTTCGACAGGCTCACCATTCTCATCCTGAGCTTGTCGAAGGACGACGGGCTCACCATGAGCGCTCACCATGATCAGCAGGTCACAACTTTCATCCTGAGCTGGTCGAAGGTGGTTCGACAGGCTCACCATGATCAGTTGACCACGATGGTCATCCTGAGCGTGCCGAAGGTGGTTCGACAGGCTCACCATGATCAGCCGCTCACTACTTTCATCCTGAGCTGGTCGAAGGTGGTTCGACAGGCTCACCATGATCATCCTGAATTAATCGAATGATCATCCTGAGCTTGTCGAAGGATGGTTCGACAAGCTCACCATGATCATCCTGAATTAACCGAATGATCATCCTGAGCCTGCCGAAGGTGGTTCGACAGGCTCACCATTCTCATCCTGAGCTTGTCGAAGGACGACGGGCTCACCATGAGCGCTCACCATGATCAGCCAGGAACCTTGTAGTTACCTGCAAGCCGCTATACAGCTGTAAGCCGGATGCCCCCGCACCAGGATGTGAAGTCTGGCCCACCCGCGACGGTGGTATACGCAGGCGACGTGGTTCCCGTACTGGCAGCGCAACAGCCAGCCTAACGCTCCGATTGCATCATCCCGCGCCCCCCCTGGCATTGCGCCGCCAATCGAACAGGAGCGCTCATCGTATTCAGAGCTGTGCCGGTGCTCAGGCTTTGATGCCCGACAAAATGACTCCGCGGATCATCTGGCGCTGTGCAATGAAGAAGACGAAGATCATCGGGATGACCATCAGGAACGACATGGCCATCATCAGCGGAACCTGTGTGGAGTACATGCCCTTGAACATGTTGATGCCCAGGGCCAGGGTGTACTTTTCAGGCGTCGTGAGAAAGATCAGTGGCCCATAAAAGTCATTCCAAACTCCCTGGAAGGTAAACACGGCCACGGCAGCCAGCACCGGTCTCGAGAGCGGCAGGAAGATCTCCCACCAGATTCGCAACCGGCCGGCCCCATCCAGGATGGCTGCTTCCTCCAGCTCGACTGGGATGTTTTTAAAGAATTGCCGGAGCAGGAAGATGTTGAAAGCGCCACCCCCAAAGTAGACTGGGATGATCAGCGGATTGAACGTATCGAGCCAGCCAATGCGGGCGTAGGCGACATACAGGGGGATGAGCGTGACCGTGCCCGGAAGCATGATCGACGCCAGCACCGCCATGAACCATATATCACGGCCTGGGAATTTGATGCGCGCGAAGCCATACGCACAGAGTGACGAGCTGAGTAGCACCCCGACCATGACCATGATCGTGATGAAGAGCGTATTGCCCAGCCACTGGTTGAAGTACATGTTGGGATAGTTCCAACCATTGGGGAAGTTCGACCATAGCCAGGTCTTGGGGAAAAAATCAGGCGGGAACGTATACACTTCGGACTGGTCTTTGAGCGATGTGGTGAACATCCAGAACAGGGGCATCAGGAAGACCAACGAACCGGCAATCATTAAGATGTAGGAAAAGATGAAACGAAACGCCTGGCCGGAGCGTCGCCAGCTAATGTCACCGAAGCCAATCGTAACTTCTCTGTCCTCGGTCATTGGTTTTCCTCACCGGTCTCATAAAAGACCCAAAACGTGGAGCTGCGGAAGACGAGCAGTGTCATTACGAGGATGAAAACACAAAGGAACCACGCCATGGACGACGCCATGCCCATTTGCAGGAAACCGAATGCCCGCTCATAGAGCATCAGGTTGTAAAAGTAGGTCGCATGGAGTGGCCCTCCCGACGTCATGACGAATGCCTGAATAAAGACCTGGAAGGCGCCAATCAGTCCCATCACCAGGTTAAAGAAGACGGTAGGTGTCATCATCGGGATGGTGATGTGCCAGAATAGGTCCCATTCATTGGCGCCGTCGATCTTGGCGGCTTCGTACAATGACTCGGGGATGCCCTGCAGCCCGGCCAGGTAAATGACCATGCCTCCACCGATGCCCCACAAGCTCATGAGCACGAGTGAGGGTAAGGCGGTTTCAGGCTGTCCAAGGAATGAGTAGGGCGGGATGTGCAGAATGGCGAGGGCCGCGTTAATCAGGCCGTAATCCGGGTTCATCAACCATGACCACAGGACGGCACTTGCGATGGCAGGCACCACCGTCGGAATATAAAAGCAGGTCCGGAAGAAGGCAATGCCTTTTACCTTCTGATTCAGGAGCAATGCCAGCATGAACCCGCCAATAATTCCGAGTGGCACCGATGTAAACGCATAAATCAGCGTCACCTTGCAGGATAACCAGAAGTACTGGTCCTGGGTGAACATCGTAATGTAGTTGCCCAGCCCGATCCAGATTGGTGAGCTCAATATATCGAACTTGGTGAAACTGAAATACAACGAGGCAACCATGGGCCCCAGCGTGAAAATCAACAGGCCGAGCACCACTGGCAAAATGAATAGATAACCCTCGATTGTGTCTCGTCGGTGTTTGGTTGCTGTCAACGCAGACACAAACGACTTCACCCGGTTTTGTGATGATGCAGTACCAGCGATTGAAGTCATGGTTTTATCTACCTACTGTAAGTGGCTCACAATCCGCAGCCGTATTTTCTGCCTCAGACCAGGCCACCTGAAAGAGGACGCGCCTCACGGATTGGGGGGCGCTGGCTCACAGAGTGGCGCGCCCCCCATGAATGATGAATTTTACTGAGTCTTATTCTGGTCCAGGCAGGTCTGGATCGTCTTGTCTGCATCGCCGAATGCCTGTTCGAGCGTGCTCTTCTTGCGCAAGACCGCTTCCAGAGCATCTTGATAAGCTTTGCTGACCTGGCCGGCATAGAAGCTGCCGCAGGCGCCTGGATAGTTCATGTACGGCAGGATGGCGTCATCAGCACCCTTCACATAAGCCATCAGGTTCTTCGGCGGTGTGGGAACTCCGTCCATCCACGTTGGATCATTCGCCACCGACTTGAGCAGAGGAACGGCCAGCATTTGCTTGGCCATCAAGCGTTGAACAGATGGCTCGATGAGGCGTTTCACGTATTGGTAACCGGCATCCACCATCTTGCTCTTCGAGTAGACCGACATGCCCCAGGTGCCCATGCCTGTGCGATGCTTGCCATCTGGCATGGTGGGTACCAGCTGGACGTCCCAATCGAACTTGTTCTTGATTGCATCGCGCAGACCCTGTCGAACGCCCTGGATATGGAAGTAGGTCGCTGCCCGGCCCAGTTGGAACGCCGAGCCGCCCAGGTCCACGCTCAACGGTTGGGCGATGTTATCAGTCACCCAAAGATCGGTATACGCCTTGAGGCCGGCCAGTGTCTTGGGATCGGCCCAGGTGGATTTCGCACCATTATTGGCGACAATGTCTCCGCCGTAGCCCTTGACCCATGGATAAACGGTGGCCCACCAGTTCCAGGTGCCATTATCCAAGCCCCAATACATCGGCTGACCCTGAGCATCCTTCTGCAGAGCAGTCACCTTCTTCATATTGTTGACGTAATCATCCCAGGTCCATTTATCGGTTGGAATCTCGGC
Organism: Chloroflexota bacterium; assembly: GCA_021788625.1. Classification (GTDB taxonomy): domain Bacteria; phylum Chloroflexota; class Anaerolineae; order J036; family Brachytrichaceae; genus CAIXPS01. The sequence continues at coordinate 8,804 of JAJYKL010000007.1, read as the reverse complement.
TCCTGCTTTCGTCAGCAGGGTCTTGTTATAGTACTGGGAGACAACATCGAGGCCGGATGGGAACATAACAATCCGGTTATTGTAGGTGCTCAGCCCCAACATGTTCGGGAAGACGTCGTCCAGCTTTACGTCGGAATCGGCTTCAGCGGCCGGTCTGAGGTCGAGCGTCACCCCGTGCAGCGCAAAGGGCACTACCCACAGGTCAGCGCAGAGGAAGACGTCTGCCAGTGTCCCGGCGGCTGCCGAGGTATAGACCTGCTCTTCAAAGTTAGGCTGGGTATATTCAAATTTAATCTGCATTCCTGGATACTGTCCGGTGAAGGATGCAGTGATGAGCTGGTTGACTGGTTCGACGGGAGCGCCTGCACCGATCAGGACGCGCATTTGACCAGTGAATGTCTTCGGCGCTGTGGTGGTTTGCGCAGCATTTGATGCACCGCCCGTTGCTGTCACGACGATCGTTTGTGGGGTTGGCGCTGCTTGCGGCGCACACGCTGCCAGGGCGGCACCCGCACCTGTTACAGCTGCCATTTTAAGAAAGTTGCGGCGACTGATTGATTTTGACATTGCTTAACCTCTCCTGTTCGTCACATACGCCCGATAACCATAACGTAAGTAACTTGTCTTTGGAAAACTCACTCGGCGATCAGATGGCAATCGAGATGCATCAAACTCTGTTTCTTCTCAACCTCACTCCACCTCCTATGCAGGCCTATAAGCCACATTACAATAGAGCATGGCTGGCTCTTACGAATGATAGCGGCTTGCAGATATACACAAGGTTCCCGAACGTCATGGTGAGCGCTCATGATGAGCCTGTCGTCCTTCGGCAGGCCAAGGATGTACCCTTCGACAAGCTCAGAATAAATGCATAATACCTTGCGATCAATCGCTAGCCGTTCTAAAGCTACCAAAATCGGAGCGCCATAGCAAGGACGTAGCTGGCCGAAAACTGGCCGTTTTGTACCTGGATTCATGATTTCACCAGAACGGATTACCTGGACACGTGACGTGCTGGAACGCGTCTATGATCTGGCTTATCTCCAGCGTAGCCTGGACACGATCCACGATCTTAACCTCGCGCGGAACGCCGCCGACCTGCAGGCCAAGCTCCTGGGTCTGGTGCAGCAATTGAAGCCAGCCAGCGATGTTTCACCCGGGTCGCTGGCCTGGCGTCTGTACAATGCACTAGAGCAGCGCTACCTGCGCGGCCTCACGCAAGCAGAAGCGGCGACTGAGCTGAACATCAGTCTGCGCCAGTTACGTCGCGAACAGGACCGCGGCATCGAAGCCGTGGCGACGCTCCTCTTTCTCACCGAGCGTCAACCAGGCGCGGTTCCAGAGGCCGGTGAGCGCTCCCCTGCGCCCGCATCGGCTTCGGCAGAGCCTTATGAGTTCCTTCGGCTGGATGATCTGCTGCAGGCCGTGTTGGGTCTCATCGACCCATTGCTGAGCCGGAAAAATGTGGACGTGCAGGTCGCTTTACCACAGCAGGCGCCGGTTGCGTGGGCCAACCGCACGCTGGTGCGGCAACTGCTCATTGCAGCAATCACCTTTGCCATACACGGGGACTGTGGCGGGCTGCTGTCCATCCAGAGCGATTTGGTGGATCACGAGTTACGTCTCTCTTTAACTCATTACACATCGCAGCCTTGCGAGCCGGCTGTCTCGGAAGACAGCCTCTTGGAATTACGCCAGCTGGCGCAACAGGCGGGTTTTCGTGTCACCATTCCGGATGCCGGGCCGACTTCCATGCAAGTGCTGCTTTCGATCGCCGCCGATGCCCGGCAGCGTGTGATGATGATTGACGATAACGTCGACGCAATCGAGCTTACCCGGCGCTACCTCGCCCGGACGCAATTCGACCTGGTGGCCATCACGCGCGCCGAAGAGGCGCTCTTGCAGGCGCAGACCCTGCAACCCAGTTGCATCCTGCTCGACGTCATGATGCCAGGCCGCGACGGTTGGGAAGTTTTGGCCCTGCTCAAGTCGCACCCGGCTACCATCCATATTCCAGTGGTGGTGTGTTCGGTGTTACGCAACCCCGACCTGGCTTATGCCCTGGGGGCGAGCGCGATACTCCCGCGTCCGCATACGGCCGCCCAACTGCGCGAAATGCTGGAGCATCTTATTGGGCCGCCACCTCCACCCCTGGCAGTGCAATCTTCGTAAGCGCCGTTACGGCCTGTGCCAGCTCGCGCGCCGTCAAACCGCCCTGACGTGAAAAGGATAGATAAGGTGTGACCAGCAGGTCGCCCGTGGCAACCTGACCGGTGATGACGCACACCGGTATACTGCGCCAGCTCGGGTGAAGCTCCATTTCTGAAAGCACGGCAAAGCCGCTGAGGCTGCCCAGCACCAGATCCAGGAGCACAGCATCCACCCATGCGCCGCCCGGCTCCGAGCAGCCTTCCAGTATCTGCAAGGCTTGCTCGCCCGAGCGTGCCCGCGTGATGGTGATGCCATCAAAAGCAGCAAATACTTCCGGCGGCGCCAGGCGCAGCATGCGGTTTAGCATGTAGGAGGCATCTTCCTCATCTTCAACGATGAGCACATGGGCAGGCCGGTTCTGTTTTCCCGGTTCGGCAGACAGCAACCGCTTGAGCACCGCATAGAGCTGCTCGCGGTTCACCGGTTTGATCAGATAGTCATGCAATCCCCCGGAAAGGTTCTCGTTTGGGCGCAGGGACGAAAGCGCCTCGTGCACGTAGCAGCGAAAGACGGGCACCCGATGGAGCGCTGCAGGTAATTCAGGCAATTGCCCACCGCCTGTGAAAGGCTCATTGATAAGGATCACTTCAACCGATCGGTCGCTATCGATGCACAGGTCGTCGATCGAGGGCACCGATTCCACCTGCATGCCGGTGATATGGCGCTCGACCAGCCGTGACAGTACGGCGGACCGCTCGACAACCGTCAGCGTACCCACTTCGCGCCGTTTCATTTCCCGCATGGTTCGTTGCGGAGAGGAGGCCGGTTCCGCGCCGGCCACGGGGATGGTGAAGTAGAAGGTGCTACCCTGGCCAAGCGTGCTATCCACCCACATGCGTCCGCCATGCAACTCGACGAATTTCCGGCTGATCGTCAGACCCAGTCCGGAGCCTGAGTGCTTCTGCGGGTCGGACCCGGCAATCTGGACAAATGGCTCGAAAATGCGCCGCAGGTCAGCCTCCGAAATGCCCATACCCGTATCACGAACGCTGACCAGTATCTCGTGTGTCGCGCCGGTTGACGGTGCCTGCTGGTTGTCATTAACCCACCGGCGCGCCTGGACGCTGATTTCACCCTGGCTCGTCACGCGCAATGCGTTGCTGAGCAGGTTGGTCAGCACCTCGCGGATGCGGGTGGCATCCGCCATCACAGTCGGCAGGCCCGGTTCAATGTCCACCTCCAGCCTGAGCCCATGCTGCGTGACCAGATAGTTGAAGTCCGCGATCGCCTCCTGCACGATTTCACTGACCTGCACCGGTTCCTGGACTACGGTCAGGTAATTGACATCCATCTGGCTCAGATCCAGGATGTCATTCACCAGCTTGAGCAGGTGCTGTGCATGATTGTTGATGACGCGGATGTCGGCCAGCAGCTTGGGGTCCAGGTCTGTATGGTAGTGCTCGGGTTCATTAACGACGAGGTCGCTGAAACCAATGATCAGATTCAGGGGGGCGCGCAGCTCGTGGCTGACCGAAGCAGCGAATTGCTGCTTCGACAGGCGCGCCTCTTCAGCATAGCGCATCGCCACTTCCATCTGCTCATTGGCGCGCGCCAGCTGGAAGCTGGTCCGCTCGAGCGACTTCAGGGCGGCCGCCAGCTGGCTGCTCTTTTCCGTCACCGTCTCCGCTTGCTGGCGGGCCATCTCGTAGTTCGTTTGCGTCCAGCGCAGTGCGCGGAAGAGTACTCGGGCAACAGCCTGCGCGATGATGGTGGCGAAGATGGATGTGATCACCACCACCGCGACCCGTCCAGGCCATAAGTGCAACTGAGGGTACAGCATTGCATAGGCTGAAATGGCACACCCCGAGAGGAGAACGGCCAGCCAGCCCAGCAACGGATGCAGCAGCAAGGCGATGGCGCCGCACGCCACACTCACGCCGAGGGCGGTGTATCCGTCCAGCCCGGAAACAAAAAAGGCAAGCGCTATCACCAACGTGCTCCAACTGGTCAGCCATAAGGCCAGCTGGCGATGGGTGCGGTTAAGCAGCGCGCAGCCCAGACCAATGAAAAAGATGACCGCGAAAAGTACAATCGCTCGATAATTGGGATGTTCCAGGAATGGTTCCTGGTAGGAGACTAATAGTCCTACATAACCGAGAACCATGATGGGGAGGATGAGACCCCACACCATGACTTCCCTTTTCAGGTCAATAAGCTCAGCATAAAATAGATCGCGCACGGGCGATTTCGAATTAGGCTGCATATAGGGAGCATACTGCGTTCGGAGGGTGATGGCAAATAGCTGCCTGTCTATAGGTCTCGCTCACCTGCATCCCGCTTAACGTTTCAACAAAATTGCTCTGTTATACGTGCATGAACTGTTACTCCATTTACACGTAATCTGCCATATTGACAACTTTTATCCCGTTTCTATAATGAATGAAGACAGATAGTAAAGCTGCAATAATGAAACCAAACGCCCGGCGTAGACAACTCATGGAGTTACTGCTGCAGAGTGGCTCAGTGCATCTGCCAGAACTGGTGCAGTTATTGCAGGTATCTACCGGCACGATACGCAACGACCTGCGGACGCTCGAAAAACAGGGGGAGCTGATCCGTACTCATGGCGGCGCAGTTATGGGCAGTCGCCCGACGCCGCAACAGGAGACGGGGGACACTGACAGAGCTCAAAATGATCGGCACCAGAAAGAGATTCGCGCCATTGCCAAACGAGCTGCGGAGCTAGTGGAAGAGGGTGACATTATTGTGCTCGCCGGGGGGCCCATCATTGATGAGATGGCCGGGGAGCTTGTCTCTCACAAATCGCTGACCGTCATCACCAATAGCATACTGATTGCGGCCACTCTCTCGCGCAACCCCACACAGACCGTCATACTGACAGGCGGCCAGTTACGTTGCGGACGGGATACCCTGGATGGACACTCCACGGTGGCCTTGCTGCGCGAATTGCGAGTGCAAAAGGCTTTTATTGGGTGTGACGGAATCAGCGCCGAACGCGGTTACACGGATGACGATCTGGCCAGTAGCGAAGTGAAATCGGCTGTCTTTCACAGTGGGCGGAAAGTGATCGTTGTCGCGCTGGCCGAACAACTGGGTCACTCGGCGCTGGTCAGCGTGGCCCAGCTTAGCGAAGCGCACCATCTAGTCACGGCTGACAAAGCGCCCGAAGTTACTCTAAATGCACTGCGCGTCGCAGGGGTGCAGGTCTCGCTCTGCGGCGAGCACATCACCGAACTGTATGCCGACCGGCATCGCGGCAAGCGCTGGCGCATCGGCTTCGCCAACCTCACTGAGAAGCAGGAATTTTCCGTCAGCGTGCGGCAGAGCATCGAACGGGCTGCCTTTGACGATGGCACGATAGATTTGGTCCTGACCGACAACGAAGCCGATCCGGCCGTTGCACTGACGAACGCGAAAGGGCTGATCGAAGCAGGCGTGGACCTGGCGATTGAGTATCAACAACACGAGCAGACCAACAACGTCATGATGCATATGTATCGATCTGCCCATATTCCGGTGATCGCGATCGATATCCCCCTGCCCGGCGCTACCTTCTTCGGCGCTGATAATTACCGGGCCGGTCGCATCGGCGGAGAAGCGGCAGCCAGTTGGGTGAATGAGCAATGGAATGGCAAACTGGATTATGTGGTCTGCCTGGAACAGCCCGAGTCGGGACCTATTCCCGCGGCGCGCATTCAAGGACAGATTGATGCCTTGAGACCAGTTATCGCGCTGACCGACGACCGGATTATCCATCTCAGCACGCATGGAGATCTGGAAGGTTCGCAACTGGCGGCGACCCAGGCGTTGCACGATATCCCGCGTGGGAAAACATGCCTGTTCGTGGGCATCAATGCCAACTCCGCTCTGGGGGCACTGGCGGCGGCTGAGATTCTGGACTACCGGTCGTATGTGGCTGTGGTCAGCCAGAATGCCAGTGCACGCGTGCGGCGTCGCCTGTTGCAATGCGACCCCATGCTCATCGGAGCGGTGGACTACTTCCCGCAGAGCTACGGCATCAAGGTCATTTCGATGGCCGTGGCCATTTTGCACGGGCGCCCCACCCCGCCGGCCGTTTATACCGATCACATACTCGTAACACCCGACAACATGGCACAGCTGTATCCCGACGACATGGCGCAGGTAACCCACCTGACCGCTCCCATTCTGGCTGCGCCAGTGTAGGGCGCGCGGTCCATGCTGGCCATCACTGTACCCTAGTTGACTGACACACTTGAGATAACAGAGGTGAAATGACATGCAGCGAATTGCGTTTATTCTAAAAATCAAACCGGAAATGAAAGAGGAGTATAAAAAGCGGCACCAAAACGTGTGGCCCGAGATGAAGCAGGCACTGCGCGAAACGGGTTGGCACAACTACTCCATCTTTATGCGCGCCGACGGCACGCTCTTTGGTTACCTGGAGACGCCTGATTTCGATGCGGCGCGCGCTGGCATGGCGTTACGCGAAGTGAACGCACGCTGGCAGGCATCGATGGGTCCATTCTTCGAACAGCTCGGCGAGCTGCACCCCGATGAGGGAATGGTTCCGCTGGAGGAAGTATTTCATCTGGATTGACCGGCGCGGGCTGGTGCCTGCGTAAAACTGTCGTTTCGGAGGACACAAATGAGTGATTACCAGTCGCTGGCTGATAAGCTGAGCCAACGGGGCATCGACGTGGAAGCAGTAAAAGCCAAGCTTAAGCAACAGCGCGTTGAGACGCCTTCGTGGGGATATGGCAACTCGGGCACACGCTTCAAGACATTCGCCTACCCCGGCGCCGCGAACAGCGTGTTTGAGAAACTGGCCGATGCGGCCATGGTCAACCGTCTGACGGGCATCTGCCCCAGCGTGGCCCTGCACATCCCGTGGGACAAAGTGAGCGATTGGAAGGCGCTCAAGACCTACGCCGAGGATTTGGGCATCCAGATTGGCGCCATCAATACCAATACGTTCCAGGCGGATATCTATAAGTTCGGCAGCATCTGCCATCCCGACCCGGCCATCCGGCGCATCGCCGTCGATCATCATCTGGAATGTATCGAGATCGCGAAGCAGACGGGATCGGACGCGCTCAGCCTGTGGTACGCCGATGGCACCAACTATGCTGGCCAGGACTCATTCCGCGAGCGCCGCGCCCGCCTGATCGATTCACTCGGCCAGGTCTACGCTGCCCTGCCAGAGAACATGCGCATGCTGATCGAGTACAAGTTCTTCGAGCCGGCCTTTTACCATACCGACCTGTCGGACTGGGGAGTGGCCTATAGTGTGGCGCTCAAACTGGGGCCCAAGGCACAGGTGCTGGTGGATACGGGCCACCATGCGCAGGGGACCAACATCGAACACATCGTTGCCACGCTGCTGTATGAGGGCAAACTGGGCGGGTTCCACTTCAATGCTCGCAAGTACGCCGACGATGACCTGATCGTAGGCACATCGAACCCGTTTGAGCTGTTCCTCATCTTCAATGAGCTGGTGGACGCAGGCGACGCAGCTAAAAACGTAGCCTACATGATCGACCAGAGCCATGCCATCGAACCGAAGATCGAAGCCATGCTGCAGTCCGTGGTCAACATTCAGTCTGCCTATGCGAAGGCGCTCGTCGTCGATCGCAAGGCGCTGAAGGAACGCCAGACCGCCTGTGACGTGTTAGGCGCGTATCGCGTGCTGGCCGATGCCTTCGAGACCGATGTACGCCCCCTCGTCGAGCAGGTACGCTCGGAGCTGGACCTGGCCACCGACCCCATCGCCGCACTGCATGAGAGCGGCTATGAGAAGAAGATCGCCCAGGAGCGCGGCACGGCTGAAGGCGGCGGCGGCTACCCAACCTGACCCCTGGTCTTGTCATCCTGAGCTGGTCGAAGGATCATCCTGAGCTGGTCGAAGGATCATCCTGAGCTGGTCGAAGGATCATCCTGAGCTGGTCGAAGGATCATCCTGAGCTGGTCGAAGGATCATCCTGAGCTGGTCGAAGGATCATCCTGAGCTTGTCGAAGGACGACAGGCTCACCATGATTGTCCTGAATTGACCGAAGGATCATCCTGAGCTTGTCGAAGGGTACATCCTGAGCCTGCCGAAGGACGACAGGCTCACCATGATTGTCCTGAATTGACCGAATGATCATCCTGAGCTTGTCGAAGGGTACATCCTGAGCCTGCCGAAGGACGACAGGCTCACCATGAGCGCTCACCATGATCATCCTGAATTGACCGAATGATCATCCTGAATTGACCAAATGATCATCCTGAGCTTGTCGAAGGACGACTGGCTCACCATGAGCGCTCACCATGATCATCCTGAATTGACCGAATGATCATCCTGAATTGACCAAATGATCATCCTGAGCTTGTCGAAGGGTACATCCTGAGCCTGCCGAAGGACGACAGGCTCACCATGAGCGCTCACCATGATTGTCCTGAATTGACCGAATGATCATCCTGAGCCTGCCGAAGGGTACATCCTGAGCCTGCCGAAGGACGACAGGCAGACAATGAGCATCGTTGCAATTAAAGAGCAATACACCCATGACAACAGCATCCGGCTGGCTGTACATCCTCCAATGTGCTGACGGTTCCTACTACATTGGTTCCACGACAAACCTGGATCTGCGCCTCGCCGAACACGAAGCTG
>JAJYKL010000195.1 GCA_021788625.1 Chloroflexota bacterium | reverse complement strand
GCTTATAACCCCCGCTTCATTCTGCTGAGCAGTTCCGTCACCAACGACATCGCCCTGGCATGTTCGACGGCGGGCGTCCTGGCGATATTGGCGGCCGGGGTGGCGGCTCGGAAAGCAGGTCGTTCATTCTCCACCGCACGCGTGGTGGCCCTGGGAATTACGAGTGGCATTGCCTTCCTGACCAAGCTGAATGCCGTAGTGGTGCTCGTGCCAATTGGTATCACCATGTTGTGGTCTGCACGGGCAAAAGGTTCGCCAGGTGCACACCCGCAGAGCAGGTTGCAGGTGAGCCAGCTTGTGCGCTGGTTGCTGGGTTTCCTGCTGGGGTTTGCCGTGATCACGGGTCCTTACTTTGTCTACTGTGCCATCACCTATGGCAACCCGATGGCCATTGCGCAGCGAGGTGTCATTCTATCGCCGTACGAACGCCCGGAACCTCTCACCTTGCGCAACGCGCCATTTGTAGTCCAACGTCTGGTCCAGACATGGTGGGATTACTTTGGAGCTGGTGGCCTGGTGACGCCCTTTCAGTATGTGGGCTATGCGCTGGCCGGCCTGTCGTGCCTGGGCATAGTCGCTGCCCTTCTACGCGGGCGACTGCCGGTGCGCGGTCTGCGTAGCATCGCCTTCTTGATGCCCGCCTCACTTTTCGGAGCCATGTGCGTTGCATTTGTCCCCTGGCTGTTACTCTACCAGGGCAGTATTTACGCACGCTTTTTTGCACCAGCGTTCCTGTCTATCCAATTGTTCGTGGGCATCGGTCTGACGGCACTGTTTGGCGGATTATTGAAACAGCGTGCGGCGTTAGTGGGTGGCTGGGTCGCGCTGCTGGCCGGGGCAGTCAGCGCAGCCCTGGTCATGCTGCTATTCATCATGCCTGCGTACTCGACCGTGACCTATCTGTCGCCGGCCAGGGTACGCGCACTCCCCGCTGCAGGCCGTGTCACGTATGACAATGGCATACAACTCGTCTCAGCGCTGCCCGACAGGGTACGCCTGAACGAGGGCGAGACGGTGAACCTGCACGTGCTCTGGCAGCGAATCGGCGAACGCAGTGCGATGCAGTACCTGGTGGTGCAGGTGAACGACCAGCAGGGCAATCAGTTGTCACGGCAAGTCATCCTGCCCTTCGGCGGCCATTACAACACCAACCAGTGGGGGCCGGGTGTACTGCAGGACGCATATCCCGTGACTATGCCCGATGTCACCCAAACGAAACTGGTGAACATACTGCTGGGTTGGTATGGGTACGACGCGCCTCACCGTGTGGCGCGCGTGGTTCCCTCCGGAGCGGAGAGCGCAATCGTTGCTACGCTGAAGGTGCGCGCCGCACAGAACGCACGTCCGCCAGATGCCATTCCAACAAACACGATGCATGTGACGTTCAACCAGTCCATTGCACTGGAGGGTTACGATCTGCGTGATGGGCGCCTGACGCTCTACTGGCGCAGCCTGCAGCCGGTTGACAGGAGTTACAGTGTCTTCATACACCTCCTGGATAGCAGCGGCAAAATGGTTGGCCAGGCGGATGGTCCGGTGGCCTATGCCACCCAGTTCTGGGATGCAGATGAACAGGTGCTCGATCAGCGTAGCCTGCCCAATCTGGACGGAGTAGCGGCGATCGTGCTGGGTTTATATGATCCTCAGACAGGCCAGCGGTTGAATGCCCAGAGTGCTACGGCGCCGATCAGCGATAACGCGGTGACAATCTGGAGCCGGGGGCCATAGCCGGAATGGATTCACGGAGAGATCTGGCCGCTCCTCCCACCTCCCAACCCAGCGCGGTGTCGCGAACATCAGCCACCAAATTTTCTGTGGGGCTGGCGCTGATTCTGGTGGCTTTTATTGCGTTGAGTGTTGGTTATGGCTTCAGCTTCCCCCTATTCGAGGGGTTCGATGAGGCATCTCATTACCGGCTGGTCGACTATTACGCACGAAACTGGACCTTGCCGGACCTGGAGCGCGCGCCATCCCATGAGGCGCATCAACCGCCCCTATATTACGTGGCCGGTGCGTTGCTCATCGCACCCATCAACCGGGATGACTTTGACCGCGTTTTCCAGTTGAATCCCGGTGAGGCCATCAACGTGCGGCAAAACATCGTCCCAACAGACACATCGACCCCCTTGCATGGCACAGCGCTAGCGGTACGTGTATTGCGCCTGTTTTCCACTCTGATTGGTGCCGCGTCGGTGCTATTGACTTACATGCTGGTAAAGCAGATGAGACTCCCCGCTGAGACAGCACTTCTTGCGGCAGCGTTGCTTGCTTTTAACCCGAAGTTCATCATGCTGAGTTCGTGGGTCAGTAATGATGTGGCTACGGCTTGCCTGGCGACGCTGTGCCTGGTGCTGAGCGTCCGGATTATGACGCGAGCACCCTCGATGAAGCGTGCATTTGTCCTGGGGGTCGCGGTTGGTCTTGCTACGCTTAGCAAGTACAGTGGCCTGGCGTTGGGGCTACCAGCTATTTTTGCCGTCACGTGGTCCGTGGTAAATAACTCAAGAGAACCCCAAGTGGCGGGATACCGCCGGTGGCGAGAGCTGCTTGGAGGCGGCGCGGCACTGCTGGCGGGAACGTTACTGGTGTGTGGCTGGTTGTTCGCCTTGCAATGGGTGCGATACGGGAACCCACTGGCGTGGGGACAGGTGAGTGCATTGAACCTGTTTGCCCGGCGCGCCACACCCCTATCAGTAATTGATTTGACAGGAGAAGTGCCCGCCTTGTTGCCTACAATGTGGCGGGTGAACCCTGGGCTGGCCGCACAGCACATCGGTGACGCCTTGGCATGGGCTGCTTTAGGCCTGGCTGCCGTTGGCTGGGTGCAGGGAGCCTTGCGGAAGGCACTCCCTGCAACTGCCTGGGTGCTACCTCTCGCCATCGCTGCTTCTGTTATTGCCCTGTTTCCGTGGATCAGCACGTACCGGGGAGCGGAAGACGGTCGCCTGTTGCCGGCTGCCTTCAGCAGCCTTGCGGTTCTGATTGCCGTGGGCGTGATGTCGCTCCATCTGGGAGCAGGTGTACATACAGCAACCCGCATCAATCGCTGGCTGTCAGCAGGGTTGATAGTCTCAGCTGCTATATGGGCGGCCTGCGTGCCCTCTGCGTTAATTCTTCCGTTGTATCCGCCGCTGGCACCGCTTCCTGCGCATCGATACATAATGCAGGTATCCGCTTCCGAAGCGAGTGAGCTGCCTCTTAACCCGGTAGCGCATTACACCAACGGTATCGAACTGACCAGTGCCACGCTGAAAAATGACCGCTTATCCCCCGGAGAGCCGGCCCGGCTCACATTGGTGTGGCGCGTGGTGGGCCCACCCCTTCGCTCCTACGCCCTGACATTGCAAGCGTTTAGCATGCAGGGCCAATTGCTGGGCAAATGGGATGGCCTGCCGCTGAATGGCCGCAGGTCCACACTCTTGTGGCAGGTAGGCGATGTATATCGTGACGAATACAGCGTGCCCATCACCGTTGGCCTGAGCACACAACCGACCGTGGTAAACCTCTTTGCTGGCTGGCATGCTGCGACCCCTCCCTATTCCGTGGCTGGTGTGGTGAGCAGCCAGGCAGTGAGTGCACTGGTAGGCAGACTTAAGGTGCGCGCGGCGCAACCCATTACGGCTCCACCACAACATGGCGTGGATGCTCAATTCGGTGGTGTGATTGGGCTGGAAGGGTATGACCTGGATGGCGACCGCATCACATTACACTGGCGGGCTCTGGGCGACATGCCAGTCGACTACCAGGTTTTCGTGCATGCACTGGATGCTCACGGCAGGCTTATCGCACAAATCGACGGACCAATGCCTTGTCCCACCTCCTTATGGGACAAACATGAGCTGATTTTGGACGTACGTACGGTAAGGGGGTTGAGCCAGGCA
>JAJYKL010000075.1 GCA_021788625.1 Chloroflexota bacterium | reverse complement strand
GCTGAACGGCTCATTTGTGCATGCATTTGCGTATATCCGTTGGCCACGCGAATACGTTGGGTTGGGGCGTTTCCTGCTTGTGCCACTCTATAGCCGGCAAATGAAGCATGCCGCAGCCGGTAGCTACCACGGTAAAGTGCTGACGACTGAGCTGGCCAAACGCCTGGTGAGTGTAAACCAGCCCGTCCCCCTGCACGACGTAGAACACGTCCTGCCTTACCCCAGAGCACGTGAGCTGGTGCTGCAAGGCCCACCGGAAATCGTTGTGGTCGAGTGCCCGTGCCGTGCCACTCGCCCGCACCCCTGCCAGCCCACACAGGTGTGCATGATTGTGGGCCAACCGTTTGTTGATTTTATTCTGGAACATCACCCGGCAACCAGCCGCAGATTGACAACAGCCGAAGCTGTGCAGCTGCTGGAAGACGAACACAACCGGGGTCATTTACAGGCGGCTTACTTTAAGGATGTGATGTTGGGCCGTTTCTATGCCATATGCAACTGTTGCAAGTGCTGCTGTGGTGCCATTGAGGTGATGACCAGGCATGGATTGTCGATGATTACATCGTCAGGCTACCTGGCGCAGGTCGATGAGATATCGTGCGCCGCATGCGGAACATGCGAGGAAGTCTGCGCGTTTCATGCCATACAGGTCGATGATTTTTCGCGGGTGGATTGGCAACGCTGCATGGGTTGCGGCGTATGCGAAAGCCAATGCCCGAACAATGCCATCCACCTGGTGCGCGACGAACGCAAAGGTGTACCGCTGGATGTGATGATGATGCACCGTGAGGACACTATCGCATCGCCGGCAAAATCACCCGAAAGAGTAGATGTGCATCCAGGGCAATGAAAGCTATCACCATTGCCAGCCACAGCCAACGTTGCAGTCGAAGCTGACGGGACACGATAAAGTGCCACCCCAATGAGAAAGCCGTGGCAATCGAAATTAACCCCATGTACAGGTAGCGTCCCTGGTGCTGGACGAATTGGAGGTTGTACCAGATGAAGGCCAGCAGCGTTCCAATCATCAGCACCCCCAATGTTTCCAGGGCAATGGTCTGCTCGCGCGTCAGGACCAGGAAGGGCGAGTAAACACTCTGACCACGCGATGTCGTTTGTTTGCCTCGCAGTCGCCTCCATGCTGACAGGCTGTGCAGCCACCACGCCAGGAAGAGTAAAGTGGAAATGGCTGTGACGGCCAGGAACAACCAATAGAAACGCCTGTCCAGCACGATGCTCATCCAACCAAACTGACCCCAAAAGGATTGGAAGGTGAACTGTGCCATACGTAAAAGCAGTCCCTTGCGTCCATACTGCTGTATCCATTCTTCGGTAGTCGGTTGCCCGACGACCACCTGGTTGTGCCGTTGGAGTCCCAGCAGGTCAGTCCCTCCATAGACCTGAAGATTATGAATCCACCACGGCAGTCCGAAGAGTACTGCGATGACGGCCACAACCACGAGCGCTTTGAAAATCTCACGGGCTGAGTGCCGTCTGTAACCGGAGGCCAATACGGCGAAAAGTACAACGGGCAGTGCCAGGTAGGTTTGCACTTTGGTCAGGAAGCCCAATCCTGCCACAATGGCCAGGGGCAGAAGCGAGAGGAAGCGATTTTGTGAGGGCGCGCGAATGTAGCGCACACTCAGCCAGACAGCAAGCGCGATAAGTGCCTCCGAAAGTGAGTCATTGTTAAATCCACCCATCATGTACAGATGCTGAGGGAGTAATGCGACAAACGCTGCGGTGAATGCGGCGATGTGTGGGTGAGTGGGGAAGACGTCACGGATGGCGAGGTATGCGAACAGGACCACAAAAGCACCGATTAGAAGAGAGAACAGGCGCAAGGGTATGAGCGCACCGCCTGCCAGCAGGTACACCGGTGCCGCCAGCGTATAGAACAAAGGCGGCTCATAATCCTCATAACGCAGGCTTTCGACGATGGCTTTGTCTGGCTTTGCAGTGGGCGGAGCCACCTGGTTGGCGATCACGTCTTGCTGGTAGTCGCCCATGGCCAGGACGGGATATGCCCCCGTTGTCGCGAAAAGCCGCACGTAGTTGTAGTGGGCAGGTTCATCGGGCACCTGCCAGGGCGGAACGAGCACCGCAAAGAGCGATCCCAGTGTGAGGTAAGCGATCAGGACGATGGCCAGTGGCCAGAATGACGGCAATCTGTGTTCAGCTTCGGTCACCTTCATAACACCTCAGTCAATGCGGCGTGCCAGGATGAGTGCTATTGTAGGCGGAACGAGGTAATCGATTGTCTATATGTCAGGTACATCCTGTCAGGGTCACGGTATCTTTTATGGATGAGGAGTGATTGTCAGCATGGCACTAAAACTGCGGCCTGAAACCGCCCTTACGTTCGATGACGTTTTGTTGGTCCCCAAGCGATCCACTATTCCTTCACGCTTCGCCGTGAATACCCACACACAATTCAGCCGCCACATTTCACTTGCGTTGCCGATCATATCGTCCAATATGGATACGGTGACCGAATGGACCATGGCGCGTGCCATGGCGCATCTGGGAGGTATCGGCGTCATTCACCGCTTCATGACCATCGAGCGCCAGGCGGCAGAAGTACAACGCGTGAAACGCACTGAGGGCTTCATGGTTGAGCGTCCCTATAACCTGGAGTGCACGGCTACGGTGCAAGACGCTCGCGACCGCATGGACAAATATCATATCGGGGGTCTAGTGGTGGTGGATGCACAGAACGGAGTCATGGGATTGGTGACAGCACGCGATGTGATGTTCGAACGCGACCCAAAGCGCCCGGTGGTGGATGTCATGACACCGCGTGACAGGCTGGTTATCGCGCGGGAAGATACCACCATGGAGCAGGCTCGCGACATTTTGCACGAACATCGCATCGAGAAGTTGCCCGTGCTGGGGTCGGATGGCCGGCTTGAGGGGTTGATCACTGCTCTGGACATCGCCAGGCAGGAACAGTGGCCGCTCGCTACTAAAGATAGCCGTGGACGGCTGCGTGTGGCTGCAGCGGTGGGTGTACGTCCCAGTGATATGGAGCGCGCCGTAGCCTGTGCGAACGCTGGCGCCGATGCGCTGGTGGTGGACATCGCTCATGGCCACTCGGATAATGCGTTGAATATGGTACGCGCGCTAAAAGAGCGCTTCCCATCCATCGACATCGTGGGCGGTAACGTCGCCACGACAGATGGTGTGCGTGATCTGGTTGAGGCTGGGGCCGACGCTGTAAAGGTGGGAGTGGGTGCGGGGTCCATCTGCATCACACGCATCGTCACCGGTTTTGGAGTGCCACAATTGAGTGCTGTGGCTGAATGCGCTGATGCGGGGCAGGCACTGGGTGTGCCGATCATTGCCGATGGAGGAATTCGCAATTCGGGTGACATCACCAAAGCACTCGCGGTGGGAGCAAGCACTGTGATGCTGGGCAGCCTGCTGGCGGGGACCGACGAGAGCCCAGGTGCTAACGTGGTACGCGGCGGGCGGCGCTACAAGATAGTGCGCGGCATGGCTTCCCTGACAGCTAATATCGATCGACAGGAACTGGAACTGGGGCGCGAGGTCGATCCAGACGATTGGGAGCATGTGGTGGCAGAAGGCGTGGAAGCGATGGTGCCGATACGAGGGCCGGTACAAGACATTATTTACCAGCTTGTAGGCGGCTTGCGCTCAGGCATGAGCTATGCTGGCGCACGGACCCTGTCCGAATTGTGGGCGAACGCGGAGTTCCTGCGTATTACACCAGCCGGCAAAGCTGAAAGTGGTGCTCACGACGTCATGATGGAGTAATTCCGGTTGAAGATGCCAGACCAATGCTGTCATTCTTCCGGTGCTTTGTTGTCATCGGTCTGCATGGGCACATCGAGCGACAGCACCTTAATGCCAAGAGCGGCTGCAATGTGTACGGCCTGAACCGGTTCGATGATTACCCCACGCAGGTCTTGAGGGTTCACCTGAATCCCTTCCAGGATCGACCCGCGAAGGTCAGCACCTTTCAGCCTGGCACCACGTAGATCAGCCTGGCTCAGGTCGCATTGATAAAAGACGACGGCGCTCAGGTCTGCCTCTGCGAACGATGCACCGGTCAGATTGCACCGCTCAAATCGGGTCGCCTTATATGTTGTCTGCGCCAATACTGCATGCTCAGCATTGCATTCCTGAAACAGAACATCCTGAAATTGGGCCCGATAGAGATCAGTCGCCCACATGCGGCAACCGGTGAATTCTGTTCGCCGGATATGCCCCTCATCCCAGCTGGCAGCCGACAGGTCGCACACATCCAGCAACACGTCCAGCAGGAGTAAGCGGGGGAGCTTTGCCCGCATGAAGGTCACATGCCGGCAGCGCACCTGCTCGAAGGCAGCTCCTGCAATGGAGCAGTTTTCGAAACTGCCGCCCGCGAGTGTAACGCCGGTGTATTCGACCTGCCCACCTGATACATCAATGCTGCCAGGTGGCAAACGCCTGGGTAGCAATGGTACCTGTATGTTGTAGCGTGTTTGTGTTTTCATAACGCTTACCCTTAAGTCCTGATTCACCACCTTGCAGCCTGGATCGTTATATCGGCCAAACGTCATCCCCCAATCCGCCAAATACCGTTCGTAACATGATAAACTCGCGTGCACTTTGCGGAGGGTGATCGGTTCAGGCAGGTATGCGTGCTGGTCGTATGTTGAGAAAGTAGCCGCCTGCTCTGCCTGGCTGACCAGTTCCCATACGCGTTACGTAAGGAGGAAAAGGGTGAAATATAAATCGGTGTGGACATACGTAGCAGCCAGTTTACTCGTTTCGACTACTTTGTCTGCCTGCGGAGGGGTCAAACTCAACCTGCAGGCAGCGGCCACGAACGGAGTACAACCTACTGCAGTGATAACCCCAACATTGGCTGTCACACCTGGCGCTACAGAGACGAGTGCTGCCACAGCAACGCCATACGCTACGAACACAGCCACCGAAACATCCACCACCAACGCTGTCTCCGCGACTGACACACCCTCTTCCGGTTCCTCTATTTCCACTGGTACGCCTGATAACACCATCGCCACGGCCAACCCCAACGCAGCGAACACGTCTTTTGCGACGGCCTTACCGCTGGGCAAGGAATCCATCAAAGTGAGCGTGAAAGATTCAGAGTTCTTTTATAAGCTTGATATGCCCAAAGGCGCAGTGGTGAATGCAATCCTTTCGGTTGACGCGGGGTCGCCCGATCCTGCCAAATTGACGATGTACGATGAAAAACAGAGTTACATCACGAACATTACAGTTGCTGTCGGCAAGAGCGATACACTCTCCCACATTTTCAATAATGAAGGTGGCACTACTGTCTATCTAGTGCTGCAGGGTAATTCCAGTGTCAGTTTACAGGCTACGGCAATGCCACAAAATGACGGGGGTACAGGTGTGGATGCCGGAGACACTACAGACACAGCCACTCCTGTCTCGCTAGGTTCCCTTAGCGGTCTGCTTGGCGATGATGATAACCAGGACTTCTACCTTATCACTCTGCCCAAATCGGGCGGAACGCTGAGTGTCATATACAAAACAAACGACAACGTTAAGCTTACCATCCTGAATGAAAAGGCTGGATACGTGAACGATACGCAGGCCGCCAGGAATGACGACAAGCCTGCGTCCATCGAGACGATCTTGCCAGCTGAGGAGGGTGGAAAGTGGTATCTGGAGTTTTCGGGTAGTGGCGCCTACACAAGCACTGTTAGGTTTACCAATCAAAACGATGGCAACTCCGGTGGCGATGCGGGTGCAAGTGCAGACAGAGCTGTGCCCGTCACTCCTGGCCGCTACACGGGCCTCCTCGGAGGCGACGATACCGATGACTATTACTCGATTGACCTGCCCAAGTCTGGCGGCGTGCTGAGTGTTACCTTCCAGTCCACCCATGATGTGAAACTCACCCTTCATGACAACAACGATGGTTACGTGGCTGACACAACGGCGCAGAATGGTGATAACGCCCCCGCAGCCATCCAGTACATCCTGCCATCAGGCCAGGGAGGGACGTGGTACCTGCAGTTCAGCGGTGATGGTAACTACAACTTCAATGTGAGCTTTACCGGACAAAACGACGCCGGAAGCGGTAAAGATGCCGGCGACAGCGTTGATGCAGCCTTGGCGGTCACCTCACCGGAGTTCTCCGGCATGCTGGGTGGCGCTGATACGGAGGATTTTTATAAAATCCCGGGAATGATGGGGCACAAGGTAAGTGTCACATACGACGGCACGGGCCGTTTGAAAGTTACCATGCATACGGCGACGGGTGACTACATTGCCGATACATCCGTCGAAGGGAGTGGTACGGCGGAGTTGTCCGACGATTCAAGCAATACTGCCGACTATGTGCTGGAATTTTCCGGCGGAGACGGTACTTATAGCGTCAAGATCAGCAAGTAAGGCGAGTAAGCAGAGGGGGTAAATTGGGAGTGATCAGGGTTATGCTCAACCATTCACCCCTATGCCCCCTCGCCCAGGCTGATTATCTCCAGCGATCTCCCGTCCCGATGTACCGGCTGCCCAGTGAAACAGAGCGGCAGATAGTGCATACAGCGTCACGACTACAGCGAATAACGGTCCAAAGCCGGCGCGATCCTGCACGTAACCACTGGCAGGCGGAGCAATGGTCGGGCCGACGTTGGTTGCTGTCGTGTAAATCAGATTGACCACCGCATACTCGTGGGGTGGAGTATGGTCAATCACATAGGCCTTGTACAACGGCAGGCTCATGTTGAAAAGACCCGCGCGCACAATCATCAGAAACGCAACCAGACCGTACGCATTCCCCAGCATCACCCACAGCAAACAGGCTGCTGATAGCAGCGCTCCCGCTACGACCACCCTTACGCGTCCGAAGGCTTGTGCGGCGAGGGGGCCAAAAATCGTGCACACACCGATGGACAGGTTGATCATTCCCAACACGAAACCGATCGAGACGTCACTGGCATTGAAGCGCTGCTTGAGATAAACATTGAGGAACGGAAAGATGAGCGAGCCGGCCGTGTAACACACCAGGACGGGCAAAGCCAGTCGCCAGATTGGCGTTTCAAGGTGAAGGAATACGCGCGGGTCAAAGTAGCTGATCGTGCGCCGGCGGGGTACACCTGGAGGAAGCGCGGTGGCGTGATCCTGAATCAATCCCAGCGGGAGCAGGCCCAGGCCGCGGAAGACCAGGGAAGCAAGCATTACGGCACGATATACCGTGGCGCTCCCTGGCCCACTGTGCAGCCAGGGAGCGATCAACGAAGGCAGCGCACCGGCGATCAGGCTACCGAAGAAAAGTGAGAGGGTAGTCAGGCCGTCGGTGGTACTGAAGAGCGCCGTGCGTTCCACAGGCGTGCTCGACTCGGCCAGCAGTGGCACGACCGCCAGTGCATAGAGAACTCCGCCACAACCGCTGATGGCCTGGGTTGCAATGATGAGGGGCTCGTGTGTTGTGAGGAGGGTTGCAGTGGTGCATGCAATGGTGACACTGGCGCCAATGAGCATCGCGCGCCGGCGCCCTATCAAATCCAGCAGCCCGGCAGCGGGAATGCTAAACAGTGCACCTCCCAACTCCGCAGCCGTGGTGGTGATGCCCAGGAAAGTGCGATCAAAACCCAGAGTCTGTAAATACAGGTTGAAGAATACCGCTGGTACGCTGGCAGCAAAGGCGAAGATCACCAGCGCAGCCAGAAACAGGCGCGCCTCGCGCGTGAACCGATGCAGGTGTGCAAGGTAAAGACGCATGAAATCAGAATTGACCAGGCTCGCTGTCTATCGCAGAGCGGGTAGGAAGGACCTGTGTGCTCTTGGCGAAAGGAGGTCAGCCCACGTAGAGAATGCGTCCACAGGTGGTGCAGTTGGTCAGGCTGGTGCCGGTTCTGGTTTGTTGCAGCAATACCGATGACGGCGATTCGCCGCACTGCCCGCACGCACCGCCTCGGACGAGTGAGACAGCCACGCCGTTTGGCTTTTTGCTGCGTAGTATTGTGTATGCCTCGAGGTCAGAGTGAGGGATGGCGCTGCAGATCGCCTCGCGCCGTTCCTCGTCAGCGCTGATGCGGTCATGGAATTGCTGGCGTTCCTGACGCAGGTTGATGCTATCCTCCAGCCAGTGACGAGTCGCTTCATCCAGCGCAGTCCGGCAATGCTGAACCACCTGCGAGGCTTCGTCCTGGTTGAGCATAATCGTCAGCATCGACTCTTCCATTTCTGCCCGATGGTGTCTGAGGGACTCCACCTCCCTTTGCAGATCAACCAGTTCCTTGGGAGTGTGGATGTTTCCCTTATACAACCGTTCTTCGTTCTCCTTGATCTTGTCATCCATACCATGGGCTTCGAGCTCAAGTGCACGAAGGTCGGAGGCGATCTTGTGATATGCCTGCTGGGCTGCTTCCAGTTCGACCTGTGCATGCACCACCGCCGGGTTGCTGGCCAGTGCGTCCTCCACACCGCGAAGCTGTTTGAGTGCTTGGTCGAGGTCAATATCTATAAGTTGCAGGCGATAAAGCGGTTCAGCTCTGGACATGTCACAAAGTATAATCAAGTCAATGCAATCTGACGTGCAAGCGACCGCCGTCCGACCGCCAACGACTCGAGTGACGGTGGTTGTCCCGACGTACAACGAACGTGAAAACATCGAACGGCTTGTTCCACAGCTTCTTGCGCTCAATATCGGTGCAGCCCATTTAGCGGTGTGTATCGTCGACGATCACTCACCCGATGGAACGGGTGAGTTCGCCGACCAGTTAGCGTCTATCGAGCCACGTGTAGAGGTTGTGCATCGGTCTGGAAAACTGGGGCTGGGTACGGCTTATATAGCCGGCATGCGCCATGCGCTGTCGTATGGCGCGGATGCTGTGTTAACGATGGATGCCGATTTCTCGCACCACCCTCGCTACATCCCCGCAATGGTCACGGCGTTATCCTCTGCAGACCTGGTGATTGGCTCTCGCTATGTACCGGGCGGGCAGGTACTGTATCCAATTCATCGCCGGTTACTCAGCCGCGGTGCGAATGCTTTCGCACGCCTGACGCTTGGTTTGCGACCCAATGACTGCACCGCTGGCTTCCGTCTTTACCGCAGCCGGGTTTTGAACTCGGTTCCACTGGAGCAGATTTTCTCCAACGGTTACTCGTTTCTGATTGAAATGCTTTTTGAGGTGCAATGCCGTGGCTGGCAAGTGAGTGAAGTACCCATAGTGTTCGAAGATCGCCGCTATGGTGAATCCAAGATTTCGAAGAACGAAATTACCAAAGCGATCTACACTTGTATCAGATTACTGGCACGGCGCCTGGCTGGCCGGACTCTGCATGCGAATACCGACATCTTAAGGAGCGAGTGATGCGTCCACCGAGTGGAGAGGGCGGGCGAGGTAGTTTGATCGACTTCGCGTTGATCCTGATCTTGTTTGCGATAGTTCTGGTTGTCATCCTGGTCTTGCTGGGCCCCGCGATCACCGATTTCCTGGGCCGACTGGTAACGCACTAACCGATCGTCAAGTGGGAGAGGGGCAAGATACATAATGATCTCCACCAGCTTGTGCCCTCTCTAGCAGGTGTTCGTATAAATGAACACACACACCTGGGCGACAGCGCTTGGTAGCGGACTCGCTACCAGGGTGCGCTGGTCTGTGTCTCGATGTGCATCAAGTGTGCTTGACTTGTTGTACCCCCTCACTTGTGTGGGCTGCGGGGTGACAGGTTGGGGTGTGTGGTGCCCAGAATGCGATGCACGGGTAGCGCGTCTGGCTCCTGAACAGCGCTGCAGGTCGCTGGCAATGGACGCAGCCTGGGAGAACTCAATGCTGGTCGTCGCATCCGGCGCACATTACGAGCCGCCACTCAGGGAGGCGATTCACGCGCTCAAGTATGATGGCACTCCCGACCTGGCTGGGCCTCTCACGCCTTTGTTACTGGACGCCTGGCAGAGCATGTCTCAAACCATCGGTATCCTGGTCCCCGTACCCCTGCATGCTCGCCGTCTGCGCGAGCGTGGGTACAACCAGAGCGAGCTTCTTTCACGGCGACTGAGCGCGCGGTGCGGTATACCCGTCGAGGCCGGATTGTTGCGACGCGTGCGTTACACCCGACAGCAGGCACAACTGCCGGGTAGTGAACGAAAACATAACGTGCAAGGAGCATTCGCAGCCGCTCCAGAAGCGCAAAACAAACACATCGCACTGGTCGATGATGTTTTCACCAGCGGTTCGACGCTGGTCGAATGCGCGAAAGCGCTTTTGAGCGCTGGTGCAGCCAGTGTATGTGCACTCACACTGGCCCGGGCCTAATGATTGGGAAGTCGCAGTATGAGGTATGTATAGTGTGGAGGTGCCTATGTAACACACTGGTTGCCAATCATCAATAGCAAACCTAAATATGAAGGTACCTATCCTATAACTTTTTGGGGTGGTCTATGGAAGTAACTATTCAGGGTCATGGGGTCGATCTGGGCAATGGATTCGAGAACTTTGTACGACGAAAGATCAACAAACTCGACCGTTACTTGCCGGGGGTCGAAGAAGTGCATGTGGAAATCTCCAGGCTCAGCGCCAAGGACGATACACCCAGAGAACTGGAGATGACGGTTCGCCGTCGCCGCACGCTATTACGAGTAGAGGAACACAACGCTGACCTGTATGCCGCTGTGGATGCTGCCCTTGACAAGATGTACCACCGCATCGCACGCTACAAGGGTCGGCGCATTGACCGGCGCCATGAAGGAGAGGTAGCCGAGGAAGATGTGGAACTGCAAAGTGCTGAGGCGCTACCGATCGACGTGGGCGACGATGAACCCACCGAGCAGCGCATTGTGAAGGTAAAGAGTTTCACTACCGTGCCGATGAACACGGACGAGGCCATCGAGCAAATGGAGCTACTCGGCCACGACTTTTTCGTCTTCATGCATTCGGAAGACGGGACTGTGAAGGTGGTTTACCGGCGCAAGAGTGGCGATTATGGTTTGCTTCAACCCGAAAAGTGAATCATAGTTTGACGGGGCGCTGCTCGTTGTAGTGCCCCGTCCCGTTTTCTGTTCGCTTATGACATCGTTGGGCTGCATCATCATTCGTGAAGTGCGCGCTCGATGTCGCGTTGTGATTCACGTTTGGCGACAGCCTGCCGCTTGTCATAGAGCTTCTTTCCGCGTGCTAAAGCGATCTCTATTTTAGCGCGCCCGTTTTTCAAGTATAGTTTTGTAGCCACAGTAGTGTAGCCGCGTTGCTCTGTGCCACGTGCGATCTCGATGATCTCCTTCTTGTGCAGCAGCAGCTTACGCTCACGCCGTTCGTCCTTAACAATGCTAAAACCGGTGGCTAATGCATATGCACCGATGTGAGCCTGCATCAACCATGCTTCACCTTTGCGGATAAAGACATAGGCATCTCGGATATCCACATGCCCAGCTCGAACGGACTTGATCTCGCCGCCACTCAGGGCAATGCCTGCTTCGAAGCGCTGCCCAAGCTCATACTCATATGAGGCTCGCCTGTTGTTTGCCAGTATCTTTATGGAATTTGAGTTTGACATGGGTCAGTCTCTACTCACTTATCTGCGCCATCCAATCCTTCTGAGGATCTATTGTAATGACGCAGCTACCCACTGCCGTGAGGGCTGCTCCCACATCTTTTAACCCACCGCCGGTGAGTTGAAGAACCACCTCTTCGCCTTTTTGTATTACGCCCGATTGAAGTGCCTTCACCAGCCCAGCATATCCGGAAGCACTGGCAGGCTCTGTAAACACTCCAGCCTCCCTCGCCACCGTTCTCATGGCGTCCAGCATTTCCTGGTCGCTGACCTCCACAAATACGCCGCCTGTCTCGCGTACCGCGCGTAACGCCATTATGCCGTCGCGAGGCAGGTCCACACTAATGCCGCTGGCAGTGGTTCTGGATGGTACTGTCTCAATGATCTCGCCGCCTGCCTTCCAGGCACGGTACAACGCTGGTGCCAGTTCGGCCGTGACACCAATGATCCGTGGCACGCGTGTTGCATGGCCGATGGCACATAGATCCCTAAATCCCTTGTGCAAGCCGCTGATGATATTGCCATCTCCAACAGGCACGACTACGACATCCGGTATATGCCCCAGTTGCTGATAAATCTCATACGCTGCGGTCTTCTTGCCTTCGCGCGTGTAGGGGTTTATGCCTGTGCTGCGGTTGTACCAGCCGTACTTGTAGCAGGCCTGCGAGGCCAGCTCGAAGGCATCGTCATAGCTGCCTTGCACAGCGTAAACACTTGCTCCGTGGATGAGAGTCTGAGCCAGCTTTCCTTCCGGTGTACTTTGAGGTACGAATATTATTGCGTGTAAGTTCGTTCCAGCACATAACGTAGCCAGAGATGAAGCGGCGTTGCCTGTGCTGGCGGTGCAGATTGTTCGTGCTCCTGTGGCTAGAGCGTGTGCGATCACCATGGCGCTGGCGCGGTCTTTAAATGAGCTGGATGGTAGGCGCGAATCGTCTTTTAGCCAGGCAGCATGTATACCTACCCTGGACTCCAATCTGGTCGCACGATATAGGGGAGACCAACCAAGCCTACCCAGCGGTGTTGCGGGATTGGGCTCGGGCAGGGTTTCTGGTAGAAGCGGCGCATAATGCCAGATCGAGCGATCAGCCGACGTTATCATTGCGTACGGATCCAGGCATCGAGCAATCTTTTCATAATCGTAAAGAGCGTCAAGATTTCCTCTGTCAAGTGGGCAGGTGTACTGTACTTCTGATGGGTGGTAGGTAGCACCGCATAGGGTACAGCGGAATCCAAGCAGGTTAGCATTCATGAGCTTTTCCACTCGCGGGCATTATTATGCTAGATATGATTGACTTATTTGTCATCCAGCGCCTTCTAGTTAAGCAAACCTGTCATATACATAATTCGCAAACCTGGCAACACGTAGTAATCGAAATCCAGATTGATCACAGCGCGCTGATGACCGTATAATTTGCATGTAGGATTTCGACTAACATTATTATCGTCAACATCGCAGAACGCGCCTACAACGTGCAACGGATGGGGTATAGGACGGCCTCATAGGTCCGTTTGCCGGTTATGAACCGGTTGAAAGTTAGGAGGCAGAAATGGCTCATAAACACCCCGAAAATGCTGGGCGAGTTGACTTTGGCAGCATCCCCAGGGGATTGGAGACGCCTTTTGCCGGTGGCGTTATGAAAAACATAAACACTGGTGATGACTATGATGCACTGAAACCTAAAGAAACGGAACAGATTACCCGGCTGCGCGAACGCTTTCACCTACAGCTGCAGCAATGGCAGACCGAAATCGATGGTCTGGACTATATATCCGATTCCCTGCAGTCTGAAGCTATTAATAGAGCCAGTAGATTTCTTGCTCACGTAGATAGTCAAATCCGGCTTTGGGATACATCCTCAGGCACGTCTGATGTTTATGACAAAAGTGGGGGACAAAGGAAGCCACCCTATTCTGCCATGCGCTCGCAACTCAGGCAATGGGAATGTGAAGTGGGTGAGCTGCGGGCTATAGCGTATAAAGCCGACGCACAGGCAAGGCAGACCTATCAGCTACAGGTGAAAACTTTGCATTCCGGAATAGACGCTACGACACGGCAGTGGCAACTGGACATGTCAACGTCAGGCTTTCGAATCGATGAGGTATTAACACCAGACGACCTCGATACACTAAAACTGACGAGGTACAGGTTGAACGAACTGGACAACACGGACTCTGGAATGTGGCAGGGCTTTGCAAATGCTGTAGAAGCGGTGCTGAGCCAGGTTGAGCAGCAGCTACGCCTGGTATTGGATATGATTCCTGCGGATTGTTCAAACCAATAACTGAAAAACCTCACATAACGCATATTCATTTTGCTTTACAGTTGATTTGCGACAAACTGGATCACGGTATGCGCGCTGTGGCATGAGCATTGCTCATAGCTGGTCACGAATCTTGGCCGTTGAGTGCAAGCAGGGTGGAGTCCGACACGGAACGATGCCACCTGTCACCATCTCCAGACATACCAACTACTCCACCTACATTAACAGTGTGATAGAGTGCGTGCCAAGACGCATAGTACATATGGAGTGACCGATGCTGAGTTATGCTGAGCTTCTGCAATTAAAGCGCTGGAATACGCCTACCATCTATAACGGCTGGGAGCAAATCACCCATCATAACGCCGGCGAGGAGGGCTTTAACCTGGAGGAGACGCACGACTTCATGCCACAGATGGGGCCCATGGTAGGTTACGCCGTCACGGTGCAGATTGAGCCAGGCAATGCTGAACATCGCAGGCGTAACCCAAACGCCTGGGTTGAGTATCGCCGCTATATGGCAAATCTTCCTGGTCCGAAAATTGTCATTATCCAGGATCTGAACAAGCCGCGCGTGGTAGGCTCGTTCTGGGGTGAAGTGCAAAGCAACGTTCATCGCGCTTTGGGATGCGTCGGTACCATTACCGACGGCGCCATACGTGACCTGGATGAGATGACCAACGCGGGCTTCAAGGCAATTGCCCGCCGGTTGTGCGTGGGACACGCTTTTTCCGTGCCGGTACGTTGGGGCTGTGAAGTGGAAGTGTTTGGTCGAACGGTGCGGCCAGGCCAGCTCATCCACGCGGATAAACACGGTTTCCTGGCCATCCCCGAGGAGGATGAGCCGCACCTGTTAGAGGCTGCGCGGTTCATGGACGCCAATGAGTGCAGCACCGTCATTGCTGCTGCGCGCAGCACAGCCGGCCTGACGGCCGATGAACTACTGCAGCGGATCGAAAACGCCGGAGCTGCTTTCGGCGCTGCCGCTCATGCGCAGTTTAGTCACCAGGGTGAGAGGTAACCCCCTTATCATTGGTGATCCTGCTCTATTTTCGAAAGTACTTCTCCCGCATAGCTTTCAGGAAGTCGATGGATTGCTTCATTTCATCCATGCCATTCATGCCATCCTCGATACTTACCCAGCCCTGGTAGTTCACGCTGGCAAGGATGCGAAAGATGGTGTCATAGTCATTCAACCCCTTGCCTGTCACGCCATGTCGTAAGCTGGGCGAATATCCCAATGTGCCATCACTCTGCCGCAACTGTTCCAGAGTTGTCCCCTCAGCCAGGTAACGGTCGCTGGCGTGCATGGTGACTACACGGTCCGCTACAGCACGCAGTAGCTCAATTGGATCGTCACCAGCCACGATGGCGTTAGACGGGTCGTATTGCACACCGAAATACTGCACATCGCGGATGGAGCGCACGATGCGCAAGAAGACATCCTGTTTCTGAGCAAACTCGGGATAGTGCCAAAAACCGTCCTTATAGTGATTCTCCATGGCGAGCACCACGTCATACTCACGCGCCACTGGAAGCAGCTGAGTGATGCAGTCCACCACCCATGCCACACCTTGATCGATCTCAACCTCAGGGTACCGCTGACCGCTGAGCACCCGGCATGCAGCGCGTGGACCGCCCAGCCTGCGGGTCACCCGAATCATTTCCACCTCGCGTTCGATGGCCCGTTGACGACCTGCCGGATTCGGATTCGTGAAATCGGGCGAGTTGCACAGCATGGGCATGGCAAACCCATTTTTCTGTAAGGCTTCGCCTACCAGGTCCAGATAAGAGTTATCCAGGCTGGTGAAAAAGGCATCATACATTTCGAGCCCCTCCGCACCCAGCACAGGCGCCATCTTGATCCACTGGAAAACGGTCATCGTGTGACGAGCGGCGATATCGTCGATATAACATTTGGGGAATGCTGAAATATGCATCGATTCCTCACTCGCTGGCTATGCGTTACCATGAACGACCAAGCGGCATGGGTTATGGGGTTGCAGCCCCTGTTGCTTGACCAGTGACCGACGATTGTTGTCTGTCCACCGTCACGGCACGTCGATATACCCGGTGCGTTTTGTATGGCTCACCACCCAGAGAAACCAGATCACGTCGCATTTGTACCGCCGTCTCAGCCACCTGAGTCAGATCGGCGTCCAGATAACCGAACTCGCGAATGGTTTGTTCCATCTCAGAGTAGAGTAGCGCGTTGCCTCCGCGTCCCTGGAATTCCTCCAGGATGCCAGCTCCATTAAGTGCAACCCATTTGGAGCGATGCATGTCCAGTAGCAAATCGGGCAGTCCAAAGGGAAGCAGGTGTCCACCAGCTCGTTGTAATGCCGCTGATACATCGGCGAAGGCGAGTAAAAACCCCACCACGTCGTCACCATGCCGGATGAGCTTGATCATTCGCGGATTGGCCAGGGTGATCACATTTTGCATCATAAAATCGATCTCGTGCTGCGTGAGCGGGTAATACTCCCAATTGTGCTTGAATGCTTCGTTATAGGCTGTCCCTAATCGTGGCACCCAGGCAATCAACTCGCGTTTGGAGCGAAAACGTTGCACTACCAGATTGCCGCGCTCCTGCACCCGTCGCGCAATCTGGTGCACCCGCTCCGGCATGCTGAAACGGTGGACATTCAGGTGGCACGAGACAAAGTCCACCTCCTTAACGAACCCCATTGCCTCCACCAGGTTTACATAGTAGGGAGGGTTATAGTTCATCATCGTCATCATTTGACGATGCTCAAACCCCTCTATGAGTAACCCATAGCCATCCAGCGCACCGAAGCCTTTCGGTCCCACTATGGTGTCCAACCCACGTGCTTTGGCCCAGGAGGATACTTCGTCAAATAGAGCTGATGCAACGGCCACATCATTTTCGCACTCGAAAAGGTAAAACTGCACCTGCCGGGTGTGATGGTAGTCGTTATACCGGCGGTTTTCCAGTGCGGCGATGCGGCCGACATCCTGGCCATCGCGAACCGCAATCCAGAAATCTGCATCAGAGTGCTCAAAGAAAGGGTGCTTCTGACGGTTGAGTTGCGTCTTGGCGTCAATCAACAAAGGTGGCACCCATTGAGGAGAGTGCACATACAGGCGATAAGGGATCTGGACAAACCGTGCTACCTGACTTTTGTTGCGCGTGTCTACCTTTTCGATGTTCAACATGGGTATATCCTGAGCTTGAATTGTAGCTTTATCAGGTGTCCGGGCGAAGAATCAGATCCAGGTTTACCAGGTGCCGTTACTTCGTTGAATGTGTCGGTCGAGTGAAAAATCGCTGATGGAGAGCGCGTTTACGCCAGCGCCCTGTAAGAGTGTCGAGGATTTTGTGCGCCGGCATCGCTTCCGGATCTCGAATGCGTGAGGCTAGAAACATTCCAACGCCCAGCGTCAAGGCGTTGAACAGGAATAACGGGGTGTAGCGGTCGATGGTAAAACTGATTACCTGACCATGCAGATTACTGAGGGCGCCTAACAACCAGCCGGCGATAAGTGGTCCACTGCCGCTGACGATGGCATTCCAGGCATACCAGACGGCCATATATCCGGTTTTCTTTTCAGGTGGTACTGCCGCTACGAACAGATAACGGCTCGATCCCGCACCCCAGGCTGTACCAGCCAGCGTACCGAAGAACTGCAATAGCAGTGCCAAGGGTAAACTGGCCGGGCTTTGGCGCGGCATCATGATCCATCCGAGAGGACCGATCAGGCTGCACGCCAGGCCCAGTACCATGATTGGCCGGCTGCCATACCGGTCGCTAGCCCATCCCAGCGGGTAGGATGAGACGAGAGCGCCGACTGACGCACCCAGGCTAAGCAGTACGACGGTACCTGTTGTAAGGCCGATTTGCTCTCTGGCATACAGCGCAACAAAGGCACCGCCGATGGTGTTGCCAACCGTAATGAACGCCAGTAGCAGCATGTAATGCATGAAGTTGCGATCGTGCAAAGCCAGGCGCATCTCTTGCGGACGGCCATCGGTGGAGTTGATATTACGGACAGGCTCGCCGCCCGGAAGCTGGGCATACGATATGACGCCCATAAAGCCAAATGCCAGCCCAAACGCAAATAACAACATGTAGCGGTCCAATCCGATCATGTGGTCAATCACAAGGCTGGCAGCGATTGAAGTGCCCATCGTAGCAAGAGTCGAAATAATGCTGTTGACCGCGTTGAATTTCCCACGGATTGAGTTGGGAATCAGCTCCTGTAGCCATGGATAAAAACCGGTCTCAGCCGTAGCACGGCACAGGGAGAACCCCAGCACAATGGCTGCGACCCAAATAAACGCGGCATCGGTTCCCCATCTCCCGATGATCCACGGTACCACCAGAATGAGAGAAAAGATCGCCTTACGCAGGGCCCAGAATAAAACGAACGTACGCCGCAACCCGAACCGGCTGACCGACGTAGCGACCAAAGGGGCAACCACTCCCGCAAAAGGGATGAGCGCGAGCAATACACCGATGCGAGCCGTATCCAGTCCCAGGTCATTGAGGAAGAAGATAAACACCGGCCCGAAGATGGTCAGGTTGGTAAACGAACTATTGAATAGCGTGGCAACCAGATACCACGATAACCGGCCGATCTTCCTTACCGAGGTTACTTCGCTATTGGACATGCCAATCTATGATCTGGGGCCGCTCCCTCTGTGTAATCGTGTCGTTGCCGATAGACGACAACCAACGACTCCATTGTACGGGTGTTCCGGTTTCGTCGTTTCCATACTAAACTTCAATTCAGTAAACTTTCTCAGGAGAACGATCATGGCAGTTGACACATCATGGTGGCGTCAGGGGCTGGATTTCGACCAGATTCCACACATGGTCACAGAGAGTCCCGGACCCGAGTCGCTGAAAATGCATGGCCGGGCAGCCAAAATAATCAAGGGCTTATCGTCACAGGTGAAGCTGCACCCGGTGTGCTTTAAGCAGGGTTTTGGCGTCACGCTGACAGATGTGGATGGCAACACTTATATCGACTTCTCGTCCGGTATCTATGTGACAACATTAGGACACTGCCATCCCAAAATCTCCGAGGCTGTGGCACAGGCTGCTCATACCCTGATGAATTGCCACGATTTCACCACACCGGTGAAAACCGAGCTATTGGAGAAAATGGTGGAGGTGCTGCCGCAGGAACTTAACGGTGTGCAACTGTACGACTCCGGAACGACAGTCGTCGAGGCAGCCATCCGTGCAGCGCGTGCTTACACCGGCAAGCATGAGTTCCTCGGCTTCATGATGGACTTTCACGGCAAGAGCGGTCACTCAGTGAGTCTGGCGAAGATGAACAACACGAATGGTTCTGGTCGGGCTCAGGGGTTTTACATGCTTCCAAAGCCTTACCCGTACCGCCCGCTCTTCAAGCACACGGATGGGTCCATCGACACGGATGCTTACATCGATTACTACGAATACTTTCTCGCCCAGGGCACCACCGGCCAGGTGGCGGCCGTCATCGTCGAGCCGATCCAGGGCTGGGGTGGGTCGGTGATTCCGCCAGATGACTTCTATCCCAAGTTGAAAGCTTTTTGCG
>JAJYKL010000194.1 GCA_021788625.1 Chloroflexota bacterium | reverse complement strand
AAGTAACCAGACTGACCTTTAATTCCGCGAGGTCGTCCACCTGAGCCAGAGTACGCTGCAGGAAGTCATCGATCATTAGAGCTGGATCTTTTCCCTGGCAAGATTTTTGAATGAGGTCAGATGCCTGTCGAAATACAGGTTCGCCTTGCCGGTTGGCCCGTTGCGGTTTTTCGCCACACTGATTTCGGCAATGTTCTTAAGTTCCGTATCGGGATTGTAAATCTCATCACGATAGATAAACAAAACGATGTCGCTATCCTGCTCAATCGAGCCTGACTCTCTTAAGTCGCTCAATATAGGATGCTTGTCTGATCGCTGTTCCACCAACCGCGAGAGTTGGCTGCCTGCGATAAGTGGCACCTTCAACTCCCGGGCGATGGATTTGAGCGAGCGCGAGATATAGGAGATCTCCTGTACGCGATTGTCCGTGTGAGAGTTGCTTTCGCCCTGCATCAGTTGTAGATAGTCCACAATGATCAAATCCAATCCAAATTCCTGGTAGATGCGGCGCGACTTTACGCGCAGGTCAAGCGGCGAAAGCGAGGGCGTGTCATCGAGGAAGATGTACAGGTCAGACATGAGCATGCACACTTTCGTCAGCGAGCCCCATTCCTCGTCGCGGAGATCGCCACTGCGCAGGCGTTGCGAATCAATGCCCGTCTCGGAGGCTGCGAAGCGCTGGACCAGCTGCTCATTGCTCATTTCCAGTGTGAAGATGGCGACCCGCTGATGGTGCTTAAAGGCGGCATAGTAGCCAATGTTGTTCATCAGGCTGGTTTTGCCCACACCGGGTCTGGCCGCGACTATGATCAGGTCGCCTTTCTGTAAGCCACCGGTGAGTTTGTCCAGGTCGGGATAACCGGTGGGAATGCCCAGTGGCTCATCTTTATGCTCATGCAAATACTCAATGCGTGAAAAGAACTCGTCAACCACCTTCCGGATGGGTGCCATTTGGCCCGCGGTGCGCTGATCAGTGACGCCAAAGACGGTGGCCTCGCTCTGTTCCACGACCTGCTCGACAGGAAGTGTTTGATCGTAAGCCAGCTTGGCGATGTTGCTGGCTGCATGAATCATGCGTCGGCGCAGTGCAAAGTTCTCCACCAGGTGGGCATAGGCTTCGGCATTCAATGCCGTGGGCACGCTGGCGGTCAACTGGGCCAGGTAGCTCTCGCCGCCAACCTCATCCAGAAGATTATTACGTGCCAGCTCTGAGGAGATGGTCAGAAGATCAGCTTTTTCGCCAATGGTCAGAAGTGCCTGATACACCCAGCCATTCTTAACAATGAAGAAGTCTTCGGGCTGCAGGAATGCGGCGACGCGTGGCATGACTGCCGGGTCGATGATCAATGAGCCCAGTACGGCTTCTTCAGCCTCGGCGCTATGGGGTGGGAGGACATCAGCCATCGAACGGGTGTTGTACCTGCATATGTCGAATGGAT
The DNA here is from genome assembly GCA_021788625.1 of Chloroflexota bacterium. Lineage (GTDB taxonomy): Bacteria > Chloroflexota > Anaerolineae > J036 > Brachytrichaceae > CAIXPS01. The sequence continues at coordinate 2,451 of JAJYKL010000194.1, read as the reverse complement.
TAATGCTCGATTGACTGTTGAAAGTCTACTATTGCAGGACGATTATACAATCCGCGGATATGGTTCCGCCGCGTACCCGGCATCAAACTCTACAGAGCAGTGCGACAGGCTCTGCGTCATCCTCCCGGTCGCGCCAAACTCGCTGGCTGTTTGCGCAGGAAATCAGCAGATCGCCCATAACCCCTGTGATATGGCTGTTCATCGCTTTTACCTTACGCATTTCAATATTGACACGCGAAAGCCTGTGGCGCGATGAGGTTGATAGCATTCGCTTTGCGTTCGTACCGCTCAGCGAGCTGTTCTCCAGATTTAACCTCGCCGGGTTCAATGGCCCACTTTACGAGTTGCTCCTGCGTGTCTGGTTAAACGCCGGTGGAATCTTCGACTTTACTGCACGCTATTTTTCTCTTTACTTTGGCGTACTCCTCGTGCCGCTCGTCTATATTTTTGCACGGCGGGTGTTGGGTAAACGTCCCGCTTTGATAGCGTCCTGGTTGGCGACGACCGCACCCCTGCTTATCTGGTACAGCAGCGAAACGAAGATGTATAGTCTGCAGCCCGCTTTACTGTTGCTGGCACTCTATGCATTGCGGAGGGCCATAGATCGACGATCGGTGGTTAAAAATAACCCGAGCGACAGGCTATTACAAGTTGGAGGGAGCGCATTATCACGAACACTCAGCCTGTTAAGATCCGCCAACGGTTGGTGGGCAGTGTTTGTCGTGGCGGTGAGTCTGGGCTATTATGTTCACCTGCTGACGCCACTCTTCCTGCCCGTTGCTATAACGTTTTTCCTGCTGTGGTGGCCGAAGGCGAAGGCCCACTGGGTGGGCGGCGCGATCGCACTGGCGCTCTGTACGCTACCTTATGTGCCCATGGCCATCTGGCAGGTACCGACTCTCATTGCTGGTTCGAATACCGGGCACCTTTTCTACACGCTTGATACGATCGTGTACTCGTTGCTCTACAACTGGTCTGCCGGCTTGAGCGAGGCGTGGATTCCAGGGTTGCCTGAGTCGACAGTCTGGTTGCCCATACTGATTTTCGGTATTGCCATCTCCATCGCCCTGGTGCAGGTGACAGACGATAGGGCAGTGCCCGTGCATGGTATGAGCACAGGGCGAACTGTTCTGGGGCTCGCGGCCTGGTTGACCATCCCGGTGCTCCTGATCTACGTTATTTCCACCCGCGCGCCTGTTTTTGAACCCCGGTATTTACTTTGGGTGGCACCGTCGTTTTATATCCTGGCTGCAACAGGCGCATCACGCCTGATCGAACATCACCGGACAGGAGGATCGTTCGTGATCCTTGCATTGAGTCTGGTGAGCGTAGTGGGCTTTTACGCACAGATTGTCATCCCGATCCGTCCGGACATACGCGGTGCGGTGCAGTTTGTGGCTCGACATATGCAGCGTGATGATACCTTCGTATTTCAGATTCCCTATACACGTTATGCGTTCGAGTATTACCTGCCTCGCTTCGCGCCACAGTGGCCTGCAGAAGCAGCCCCCAACCCAACCGATGGGTTGAGGACTTTAAAGGGCATCAGGCAGCATTTCGTGGACGGCACCTATACCAACGCAGGTGCCATGCCCGATGACGTCAGTGCGGACCTGCTGCCTTTGCTCTCCAATCCGCACCCCATCTGGTACGTGGAGTCCGAAGCGGCCATGTGGGACCAACGCGGGATGGTACGTGCCTGGCTGGACCAGCATATGAAACTGATCTTGCGGGACGATCTGCGTGGTGTGACGGTCAGCCTCTATCAAAAACCCTGAATATGGGGCATTTTCCCTTATTTTTCGTGTTTACTGAACGCTCATTCTCAGTCAGACCACAGGTTATTTCACGACGTGTGACGTATAATGGGAAGGTTAAAAGCTGCCTCTTTTTATTTAAGGTTTCGCGCTTTCTAGCCGTGGCTGACCTGAGCGCGAGAGACGGAGTGACCCTTACGTGACTGAGATTCCTGGTGGGATTGTGCCAGATGGTCAGGGCGGATTCGAGCCTGCAAATGGAAATCCGGGTGACAATCCGGATGCCTCACCGGCTGACGGTGAAAATGGAGGTACCGCTAATCTTGGCGGTAACGGCATAAACGGGGGACAGCCCCCGATCATGTTATCTCCTTTCGGGCACATCCGCGATGTCGACATAGATCACGAGATGCGCGGTGCCTACCTGGATTACGCCATGAGCGTGATCATTGCACGCGCGCTGCCTGATGCGCGCGATGGACTCAAGCCTGTACAGCGTCGCATTTTGTACGTCATGCATGACACCGGAGCACGCTCCAACACCCCTTATCGCAAGAGCGCTCGCATCGTGGGTGATGTGTTGGGTAAGTTCCATCCGCATGGTGACTCTTCTGTGTACGACGCCATGGCTCGCATGGCCCAGGACTTCTCGATTCGCTACATGCTGGTCGATGGGCAGGGGAACTTTGGCTCT
>JAJYKL010000193.1 GCA_021788625.1 Chloroflexota bacterium | reverse complement strand
AGCGTCTGGATGACTTCCCTCCCGACACGGCCGTTGCCATCAACATGGGCTTCAATTCCGACGGCAACCCAATCGGAGAGCAAGATGCACGTCCGTGGGTGAATGAGATCGCCCGCACGCGGCCTGTCCGCACCTGGGATTTCAGCCTTACTGAGGGCGAGAATGCCATCTTCCCGCACTACCGCTTTGAGCGACTGTTTCAGCGCCGCCGTGAAGAACACGCCGCTGCTCCCTATAGCGGCGGCATCTGCTTCACCATGACTCCTCGCCTGAACCAGTTATCACTCTATGAGTCGGCACAATCGTTCATCAACCCTGGCGCCGACCATGCTGAGCTGGCCTGTGCGTTCTACGAGCGCCTGTTTGGCCCGGCTGGTCGCGAATTGGTGCCGCTGTTGCCCAAATTTGAGATTATCCCCGACTGGGGTCACTACACTACGCCTACTTTGTCCCGCACCGATCTCCACCGTACCATGAACAAACTCACGGACCTGTTACAAAGCCTGCAGGGCTCTGAGTGTTCCGATGTACCGTTCCACCCGGTGTTGTCTGAATATCGTGCGGAACTGCTATTCTTCGCCCGGATGTTTTCAGATCTGTCGGATGTGTCGCCCGATTATGATGCATTGCACCGGCGCTACTGGCAGCGGGTATACTCCATCTACGACCGGTTACCACCCCACGTGGATCCTCGTCCGCATGCTGCTACGAATCGGCTGATCAATTACTTTATATCTCTGACCTGATCAGATGGCAGGCTCTCTTCCGGACGCGGCTTCAAGGTTGATGATGCCTTTGGGGGCGCAGGGCTGCGCTCCCAGCAGATCGATAACTTGCTGATACGATGACCAGTCGTTGTATGGGCTGCGCTCGCACAGCATCCGCAACCCAAATTCGCCGTGCATCACATCGGGCGAGGGCAGTCCCATTTCCTGGGTGTAGTGCTCGGGAATAAGTGGCTTCTCTCCGAACTCCAGACGTAAATGCGTGCGCCACAGACGCTGCAGGTACATGGCTGCCACATAGTGTTTACGCAGCTCGTCGCGTTCATTTGTGTCCAGTGCTGGCTCCAGCTCCACCGCCCGTGTGGCAAGCTCGGGATGCAGCAGGAATAGACCGGCCAAAGCAAAACGCAGCCGGGCATCATCGGCGCGCGTAATGGCGACAATTAACTCATCATCGCTCAGCGATGCTTCATCGCCGTTTGGCGTAGGGGTGAGGTAACACACTCCGCGTGCATGCAGCCCTGCCACCAGATCGTCTCTCGTCGGCGCCACAGGCCGCTCTCGTTTCTGGTTTGTTTTGTTCGCTTCGACCTCATTCACTGTTCGTCCATCCGATACCTGGTTCACAGTATGCTGAGCCAGCCAATCGCTTCGGCTCCGATTTCATTTTGCGGTTCGCGCCTCGTAATTCGCTATTTTATCGCCCATACCCAGTACGTAACCAATCTCATCTACACCATTTAGAAGGCAGGCTCTGGAAAAGCCATCGATGGGGAACGAAACACGACGACCGTCTGGCAGTGTGAGAGTCCGGGATGCCAGGTCAATCGTCAGCTCCACATCGGGGTCTTCCTCCAGCAAGCTAAAGAGCTGTGCATGCGTGTCTGGGTCCACCCTAACAGGTAGCAGACCGTTCTTGAGTGCGTTATTGCGAAATATGTCAGCAAAGGAGGTGCTGATCACCACACTAAAACCGTAGTCCATCAGGGCCCAGGGTGCATGTTCGCGCGAGGAACCGCAGCCAAAATTGTCGCCAGCCAGCAGAACCCGATAACCTTTCACTTCCGGCCGGTTCAAAACGAAGTCCGCCTTGGGTGAACCGTCCGGGTTGTAACGCCAGTCGGCAAAGAGGTTATCACCCAGACCAGCTTTAAGGGTTGTTTTTAAGAAGCGTGCCGGAATGATCTGGTCTGTGTCCACGTTCTCACGGGGGAGCGCGACGACCTTGCTTGTCAGGGAAGTAAATTGGCTCATTGCATCTCACTAGTCATTACACGACAACAAACTCAGGGCTTGTCGATCGCCATAGTCCGTACGTCCGTAACCATACCCGTAACCGCTGAAGCCGCCGCTGTGAGTGGGCTGGCCAGGAGCGTGCGTCCGCCCTTGCCTTGTCGGCCTTCGAAGTTGCGGTTGGAGGTACTGATAGCCATCTGCCCCGGCTCAAGTTGATCACCATTCATGGCGATGCACATGCTGCAGCCGGCCTCGCGCCACTCGGCGCCTGCCTCAGTGAACACCCGATCCAGCCCTTCGGCTTCGGCCTGCCGCTTCACCTGCACGGAGCCGGGTACCACCAGAACCCGCACCTTTGGACTCACCTTGTGGCCTCTGAGCACGCGCGCTGCCTCACGCAGGTCGGTGATGCGCGAGTTGGTACAACTACCGATAAAAATCACGTCGACCGGCTGGCCCAATATGGGCTGGTTCGGTCGTAAACCCATGTAAGCCAGAGCCTTGAGCAGGGCTGTACGGGCAGCCAGCTCGGGTAGGGCGGCCGGGTCAGGGACCTTCCCGGTGATGGGGATACCCATGCCTGGGTTGGTACCGTATGTAATCATCGGCTCCAGCTCGCTTGCATTAAGCGCAAAGATGGCGTCGTACACGGCGCCTTCATCGGTCGGCAGCTTCCTCCAGGCAGCCACGGCGCGCTCCCAGTCTTCGCCTTTCGGAGCATACTCGCGCCCGGCGACATATTGGAAAGTGGTATCGTCGGGTGCGATCATGCCCGCGCGCGCACCAGCCTCAATGCTCATGTTGCACACCGTCATGCGCTCTTCCATGTTGAGTGCCCGGATGGCTTCTCCGGTATATTCGAAGACGTGACCGGTGCCGGCGCTGATGCCGTATCGGGCGATAATTCCCAGGATGATGTCTTTGGCACTCACGCCTGGCGCCAGTGACCCGCTGACTCGCACCTGAGCCGTGCGTGGCTTGCGCTGCAAAAGGCATTGTGTGGCCAGCACCATCTCGACCTCGGTGGTGCCAATGCCAAAGGCCAGCGCGCCAAAGGCGCCGTGGGTGCTGGTATGGCTATCGCCGCATACGATCGTAAGCCCTGGGCGGGTCAGCCCGAGCTCCGGACCAATCACGTGCACGATGCCTTGCTTCTCCGCATTTTGCCGTAGGCCGTAAAGCGTGATGCCAAACTCGGTGGTGTTCTTTTCCAGTTGAGCCACCTGCCTGGCAGCCATCTCATCGGCGATGGGCCGGTCGCGATCGCGCGTGGGGATGCTGTGATCCATGGTGGCAAATGTGCGGTCAGGCCGGCGTACGCGGAGGCCGCGCTGGCGCAGGCCGTCAAATGCCTGTGGCGAGGTCACTTCGTGCACGAGGTGCAGGTCGATGTAAAGCACAGCCGGACTGTCCGGCTCCTGCGTCACGACGTGTGCATCCCAGATCTTTTCAAACAGTGTTTTGGGCGTATCCAATGCTGGCATCTCCAATTTCAGGACACTATTTCGCACTAACTAGATTATTCAACACGACGAACGTTACAACACTCACCACCGGCGCGAGTACGGCGATGACCAGGCCAATCGCCAGGCGGACATTGGTTGGCCGCTGCGAGCGCATTACCACGTAACTGAGGAGCATTCCCAGCGCTCCCACCACCAGCCCAACCAACTGACCGAAGGTGATAACCACCGCGCCGATGAGGGGCAGGACAACCAGCAGATATTGCCAGACCTGCATGGGTGGCACTAGGTCCACCCAGTTCTCGTTGTACCAGACGCTCGGTACCAATTCAATATACGATGAACGCACTTCCAGCGTGCCGCTCTTGACCGGATAAAAAGTTCCGGCCGCCCCGCGCCGCCCCTGGTGGGATGGACCAACCTGCTTGCCGTCGATATAAACCTTCAGCTTGCCGGTCAGTAACGTGCGGTCAATGATTACCCGCTCCG
>JAJYKL010000192.1 GCA_021788625.1 Chloroflexota bacterium | reverse complement strand
GCCGGGCAGGTACATGCGATGGATGACCATACGCGTGAGGCGATGCGGGATGCTGACCATCACACCGGCTGTAGGCACCACCGGCACGTCGCAACCTGCCAGACGAGCCACCTTGCCGCTCCACGGGCCGCCGGCGTTGATGACGAAGTTGGCGCCGATGCGCTCCGTCTGGCCCGTGCGCACGTCGCGCACCGTCACGCCCTGCACCGCGGAAGGACCGCGCTCGATCGCGACTACCTGCCGGTAGGTTTTAACCACGGCTCCGTTGGCCTGCGCCGTGGCCAGGAAGGAGAGGCAGAAGCGGAACGGCTCGAACACCCCGTCGGGCATGCGAACGGCCGCGCGGATGGTGGGACTCAGGTTCGGCTCTCGCTGCAACGCTTCTGACAGGCTCAGCTCCTGTGCCGGGATGCCGCCTTCGGCACACGCCTCCATGAAGCGCGGCTTGAACGCCTCGTCGCGCTCGTCCACAGCGACCATCAGCCCGCCGTTTAGTTCCAGGCTGCCGGGCATGATTCGCCGCAGCACCTGGTTCTCTTCTAAGCACTCGCGCGCGGCGACTGGATCGTTCACGACGTATCGTGAGCCAGAGTGGAGCAGGCAGTGGTTGCGGCCAGTGGTGCCGCTGGCCACTTCACCGCGCTCGACGATCGTGACACGGAACCCACGCAAGGCCAGGTCGTGTGCCGTCGCTGCCCCGGTGGAGCCGGCGCCAATGACGACCACGTGGAAACTACCGATTGCCGATTGCGGATTGCCAACTGGCATGGTGTGTCCCCTTTTGAGCGTGAATTCTCATCCTATTGCCTCCAGGACCCTCCAATCGTGCTGCTCATCAGCCATGTTGCTACTCATGTCACACCAGGAGTAGAAACCATCCACTCGCCAACCGGGCATGGCACGCACCGGCTTGTACCATGTCGAGCATGACAGCGCCTGCACTGGCGTGGCGGCGTGCTTCCGCCAACATCGCAAACGAGCGATCCAGCCTGGTGGTTTGATGACCAAAGGAAAAAAGAGCCTGCCCGTGCGGACCTGTGCGGCACACCAGCTCCAGGATGTGGCCATGCGTGACCTTGCGACGCGCGAGTAGTGTGCGTACCGAAGTCACCTCCGCCGGTAACTCGTCCGGGTCGTGGAACAGTGCGACATTCTGCAGCAGTGGGATACCAAACAGGCTTGTCATGCCGAATCACGCTCTGGTTGACACCGGCGGGGGTGTTACCTGCGCCATTCCAGCGTGACCTGGCTGAGGCGGTCAGCCTCGTCGTCGCTCAGGTTCCAGCCGATGGCGCCGGCGTTGGCGCGGGCCTGTTCGGCGTTCTTGGCGCCGGGGATGGGAATCACGCCGGGTTGGCGAGCCAGCCAGTTCAGCGCGACCTGGGCTGGCGTCTTGCCGTGCACCGAGCCAATTTCGGTCAGCTCCCGGTTTACGATCACGATACGTTCCAACGTCGTGCCGCGATATCCCGGCATCCAGCGTCGCATCCCTGCCGGAGGGTTGCTGGGTGAGTACTTACCCGTGAGCAATCCCTTGCCCAGCGGGCTATAGGCGATGAGCGTCACGTTCAACTCGCGGCACGCTGCATAGACGCCGTTCACCTCGGGCGTGCGGTGCAGCAGGCTGTACTCCACCTGGTTCGAAGCGAGGCTCAAGCCGCGCCGGGCCAACACCTCACAGGCGTTGCGCATCTGGTCCGCGCTGTAGTTGCTCACGCCGATGGAGCGTACCTTCCCAGCCTCGACAGCGTCGGCCAGAATATTCATCAACATGTCGGTAGGGATGAATGGATCCGGGAAGTGCACCTGATACAGGTCGATGGTCTTGATGCCCAGGCGCCGCAGGCTGCCGTCCAGCGCGCGGTTGACGGTACGCGGGCCCAGACGTGTGGGCAATGGGGCGAATTTCGTTGCTACGATCAACGGTTGCGCAGTCTGTCGCAGGCATTCTCCAACAATAACCTCCGACAGTCCCCTGCCATAAATCTCGGCAGTGTCCACCAGATTGATGCCCGCGTCGACCGAGGCTGTAAAGGCAGCTTTGGCATCGTTCTCGTCATATCCATTACCGAAACCCCAGATAGACCTGTCGCCCCATTGCCACGTGCCCATGCCCAAAGGTGACACGCGCACGTCGCTTGAACCGATATGGATTGTGCTGAGCATGGGTCCATTCTATGACGAAGGACGAACACCCAGGACCCCAGCACACGGAAGCTGCCATTCCGGGGGATGGCACGTGGCAAGCAACAGTGCAGAGATAATGATGGCAGGCTGACTCATGCTAGAGAGACCCGATCTCCAGGACGACAAGATCATCGCCAGTTTGCAGACGGCTTACGGGCTGCCCATCAGGCGCGTCGAATTTCTGCCTCTTGGCGTTGATGTGAACGCAGCCGTCTACCGCGCTCTCGACGAGCACGGAACGCCCTATTTCGTGAAGCTCAGGCGGGGCGACTTCGACGACATGGTGGTTGCATTACCCAAATTCCTCAGCGACCGGGGCATCGCGCAGATCATCGCCCCCCTGGCGACTCAAACAGGGCAACTCTGGGCAGGCCTGGACGACTATAAACTCGTCCTGTTCCCGTTCATCGAAGGACGCGACGGTTACCATGTTGCACTGACGGAGATCCAATGGATTAACTTCGGCGTCGCGCTGAGGCAAGTCCATACCACCGTGTTGCCACCGGCGCTTAAGGTGCGCATCCCGCAGGAGACCTATTCCGCGCGCTATCGCGAGATGGTCCGGCAGTTCCTGGTACGTGGCGCGGACGATACATATGACGACGCCGCAAGGCAAATGGCTGCATTCCTGGAAGAGAAGCGCGACGCGATCGCGGATCTCGTCAGGCGCGCCGAAGCGCTCGCCCAGTCGCTACAGTCCCAGTCGCCGGCATTTGTGCCGTGCCACTCGGACATCCACGCGGGGAACCTCCTCATCCCCAGCGCAGAACTGTTTTACATCGTCGATTGGGACAACCCGATCCTGGCGCCCAAGGAGCGTGACCTGATGTTCATCGGCGGCGCTCAGGGATTTGTCGGATACACCGCACAGGCGGAGGAAAATCTCTTCTATCGCGGATACGGGCAGGTGCCGATCGATCTCCGGGCGCTGGCCTATTACCGCTACGAGCGCATAGTGGAAGACCTGGCAGCGTTTGGCCAGTTCCTGCTGCTCACGAACGATGGTGGCGAGGATCGGGCACAAGCCCTCACGTTCGTCAAGTCTAATTTCCTCCCCAACAGTACAATCGAGAACGCTTACAGATCGGATAACGCGCTGCTGGGCAGATAAACTCTCTCACAGAGCTGCGGAGACATGCTCGTGCGATGCCATCAGCTCACAGGCTGCAGAGTGTCGCCACAGGCCCGAATTCTGCTCCGGAAACAGTACGTCATCAGCCAAGCCAACCGTGGCAGGCTGATCACCCAGGCTAGCGACGTGGATATCAGCCCACCTCTAAAGGTCAGCAAAGCCAAGTACCCAGGCTGATGGTCACTTAAACGCCGCAGCCAAAATCAAAAAAGGGGTGTGTGTCGTCGCAACCAAGCAGGCCGCCAGCCTGGCACCGGCGCGGGGGTGGTTCAACAAGGCTGCCCGCTTGCTGCGAGCCGGCGCAGCGATCTGGCGAGACCACCACACGCACAGGCCATTCGAGCGCGAGCGGTTCGCCAGGTTCGACTGACGCCTGCCGGCCGTGCAAGCCGCCATGGCCTCAACAGAGCTCGGTCCGGCGTGGGGCGAAGGGCAATCGCTTACGATACAGGAGACAATCGCGGAAGCGCTGACCTGCTGGAGCCCAAGGTACTGGAACACTTGTACTAAGATGGACAGGTTATAAGCAAACCTATCGGAAAACGAAAAGAGACCATTAGAGCCTATCCCAGTAGATGTCTGACTTCTCGGAGATGTCAGACATCTGGGCGCCTATCGGGA
>JAJYKL010000074.1 GCA_021788625.1 Chloroflexota bacterium | reverse complement strand
TGAGCCCGCTGCCGCGCGCGATGTCCATCAGCCAGGCATCCTGCCAGCCCTCGCGCCCCATCCAGTTGCCCCAGCGTGTGTCGCTGATCCACACGCCCAGGCTGTCATGACTGGGTAGCGGCACCGTGTTCCAGGCGTGGTGCGCAGCCTGGTCGAAGCTGGTCGTCACCGACTGGCGCAGCAGGCGCGCCGGGAAGTCCGACGGGGTGGCCCCCTCCATCAGAACGCCGCGCTCGTAGAGCGTGTCGCCATAGAGCAGCCACCACGGTGATTGGACGCCCCAGTAGTACATGAACATCACGTCGGGGCATTCATGCCGTACAGCCTGTAGTGTGTCGATCATGGCATCCATGAGGGTCTCGATGGAATACCTGCCGGGCAGATGGTTGTGCTCGAGGTTGGTGCAGAAGAAGGCGTGACCGTCCAGCTTGAAGATGCGCACGTCGTTGGCCTGTACATGGTGCCGCAGCGCCGCACGGAACATGCTGCGCCACGGTTCGGAAGCCATACACAGCAAACCACGCGGCGCGCCTGAAGGTGCGCCTGGCAGCGTGCCGCACGGTGCAAGTGCGGGATTCGATGCATCAGGGTGGAATGCCATCGGCCCTGAGGCGGGCGATACCCACAGTCCAAACTTCATCCCCATGCCCTTCACCCGCTGCACGATGGGGTCCGGTCCGGATGGGAAAAGGTGCGCGTCGAAGTCGCACAGGTCGCCAGAGGGATTGCACCAGCCTGTGTCGATGTTGTAGCAGTCGAAGGTGATGCCACGCTCGCGCAAGGCGGAGAGCGCGTCGAGGCTGCGTTGCACCAGTTCTTCAGTAACGGGCGTTGGGTTATCGATTCCCGCGATGTCGTGCCAGCCGTAAATATCGTATAGCGAGATCCACCTGGGTTGCAGTGCGCGCGGGCTATGACTCGCCAAATAGTGCTGGAAACTCTGGCTCGCTTCGCCTGCCGGTCCCGCGCCAAAGATGGCTACCTTGCTCTGGTACGCCTCACCAGGCGCCAGCTCGCGTCCTGGGAAAAGGCGCAAGCTCAGGCTGTGGCCCTCGCCCTGCGCCAGACTAGCGGGGTGCTGTATGCCGCAGAACAGCTCGCTCCCGATGCTGCAGGGCCAACCCAACCCACCCGCGGAGACATCATGTTCGCTTATCAGGTTGTGCAGGTCCATCTCCTGCAAGATACGCAGCGTGGGGCCGTCGTTACGCACCCTGATCTGCTTGTGCAGCACGGGGTCGTCGGCGTTGACCCAATAGTGGACGGTGAAGCCAACAGACCCGTCCTCGTCAGTGAATTGCAGTTCCACGCCGGCCGCGAAGGGTGCGGCGATTTCCTGCGGCGCGGTGTTGAAAGGGCGCGTGGATCGGTTCAGCACTTCATCAGAGGGCGGTTCGCGTGCGACGTCGGGCCAGGAGCCGGAGGGGGCATGGACTGTGTAACGGACGAACCGTGAGGCGGAGCTGCGGGTCTGCACAGGAGACGCGGCCACGTATTGATCTACCAGCGGACTGCCCACCGAATAGCGTTCCACATCAGGCTGCGACATCTCCGGTGTGCGGCGATCCAACCCATACGTCTGGACGGCCAGCGCGTTCGAGCTGCCGAAGCGCAGGCTGCCATATCCCTCTTCGCCCGGTGTCAGGCGAAAACGTGCTGCGTCATGCCAACGCCCGAACGATTGTGCAGATCCGATAGACTCGCCATTGACGTAGGCACGGTACTCAAGCCAGTCCTGGTTGTCAAAGCCGCCCAAACCAAACTCAATCGGCTGCCCGGCCAGGCTGGCTGGCAGGTGGAAGGTATGGCGATACCAGCCGTAGCCAGGATACGTGACCGCCGAGTATCCCGGCGGACCGATGGGAAACGCGTTCAGTTGCTGCACCTGCATCCACTCCGAGACATCCACGATGGGCAGGTGATAACCATTTTGATATCCCAGGTCATCTGTATGCAGGACGTCGTCTCCTGACCCCGGAGCGAAGCGCCATTCGGGGATGTCATATCGCCACAGGCCAGAGGCGAACAGCAATGAGCACTCCCATGGGGAGGTCTCGACGGCGTCGAAGGTGAAGGCGGTGCCGGTGAACTTATTCATCAGCACGCTCAAGCGCGGTGTGGGAAGCAGGTCGAACCGGCACTCCAGCGCGGCGTTGCCGAGCGTAATGGCCCGTCCATCCGCGTTGATATAGGGGGACGTGTTCATCGGTATACCTCTCGGGCTTATCCAAAAGCGCTACGCGAAATAAGTTTAGCAGAATCAACATTTTCCCGGTAACGCGTTATCGCACACGCGCTAGAATGGGTAATCCATGGCGCGACAATCGGACGCTCAGTGGAGTGAGGCACGCGTGCACTTACGCACGTGGCTTGCCGCGCGCGCCCTCAGCCAGAGTGAACTGGCCCGCCTGGCAGGCCTGCATCGCAGCGTCATCAACCGCTTCATGGAGAAGGAACAGTCCCTCAACCCGCTGTCGGCAGTAAGGCTGTACGGCGTACTCAAACTGAGCCTGAACCCGCTCGAACGCCAGCATTGGATCGAATGGCTCGGCCTGGAGGGGGTCAGCAGCCTGCTGGACGGCGCGCCTGACATAGATAAGACCTATTCCATCGCGGAGTCCTATCCCAACCTCGAACTCGGGCTTCAATGGTTTCGGCTGGCGACGAACACGCTCGCGCAGAGCATCACCGAAAGCATCAGGCTGTTCGAGCAAGCCGAGCGGTCGTTTGGGCCGTATTCCAACATGGCCGCGCTGTCGGGATGCGAGATCATTGCGAACCTCATCAACCTGGGCGACCTGCCGCGTGCCGAGCAGGAAGTGTTCCGCGTAGATCAGACCTACCGTGATGTAATGGACGTGGAAACGCGCTCGCGCTTTCTCAACCTGCGTGCGATCGCCGCTTACGACGGGAGGGACTTCGCGCGGGCGCAGTCCATAGCCTGCGAGTGTCTCGCTTTTGGCAAGGCACACCACTATGAAACCCAGGCCGAGCACATGCTGGCGCTGGTGCAACTCGGCATCGCCGAGCGCCTACCCGATGGCGACCCTAAACGGCTACAGCTACTTGCCCAGGCTGAGCACAACATGCGCCTTATGTGCCGCCACTACGAAAAGGAAGGGCACCCAGTACGGGTTGGCTTTCAGTACTTCCGTCTCGCGCAGATCCTGCGCGAGCAGGGGCTCCATGACGACGCGAAGGCCGCTCGCAGCCTGGCGTGGCATTTGTTCCAGCAAGACGTCCAGCCTCATGGGGCCAGGAACCACGTGAGGTTGGAGGAGGCGAACCTCGCCCTGCTCGACGGAGAAACGGACCTGGCCCGTGTCAAGGCCAACACTGCGTTCGATGGATGGGTCTTCGGCAACTATGCCGGCGGCATAGCGCGCTCTAGCGGTGCGGTTGCTCTATCACTGCGTATAGCAGGAAAGTTCGAGGAAGCATGGGAACCAGCCCTGGTAGCGGCCAGCCTCGCTCCGTATGAGTGGTGCGTCAAGGGCGACCGGTTCACTGAACTGCTCGGGGAGATCAGCCAGTCGGTGCGCCAGAAGTTAGGCGTCAGGAAGCATCAGATGATGATCGAAGGCTTGCGTGAGCGCATAGCCGAACGACACGGCTACTTCGCTGGCTTGTATCAAGCCATGCCGGGTCGCTCCGCCGAGGCACTGGCACTGCTGCAGGCAGCAACTTCGCAGGGGTAGCCCATCCACGACAGCGGCTGTCGCGGCGGCGGCTGTCGCGGCGGCCGTCTAGACGGCCATCCATTTCAATCCACCCGGCAGGTGCCGCCCATGCGTGCAACACAGGTACTGCGCCGGGACCATTTACGGTCACGGGGACTGGCTATATGCGCCTTAGGGCAGCACGCAGCTCAAGAAGCGCAACCAGTTTCCGTGCAGAATAGCCGCGATGTCCGCTGGCGAATAACCGCGCTCGGTGAGCAGACCCGTTATTCTTTGCAAGTCGGAAATGGTGTCCAGATCGCGGGGCGACTGCTCACGGCCAAAGCCGCCGTCCAGGTCGCTGCCGATGGCCGCATGTCGCGCGTTCCCGGCGAGCTGGCACACATGGTCGATGTGGTCCACCACCTCGAGCAGCATGACCGGATTAGGCGCAGCCAGGTTACTCACGGCATTGGGCTGCCAGCCGGAACGCACCATCATAATATCGAAGGAGGTGCCGATCACACCATCACGCTCGATAATGACCTTGAGCTGCTCGTCGCTGAACTGGCGCTGCAGGGGTGCCAGGGCACGGCAGTTCTGGTGGCTGGCCAGCAGGACGCCGTCGAACTGACGCACAGCCTGCCAGAAGGCCTCGTCGCACAGATGCGTACAGTCCAGCGCCATATTGAGCCGGCGCATTTGCCGGAGCAGCTCTGGGCCGGCGCCTTCCGTCAGGCCCAGCTCGGTGCCTGTGCCACCCGCATAACGGTTTGGGCCATAGTGAGCTGGGCCAAGCAGCCGTAGCCCCAGCGCGTACCACTGCTCCAGCTCCTCAGGACGGGTGATGGGGTCGGCGCCTTCCATCGAAAGAACGAAACCGAGTGGAGGATAAGCAACCGGTGTACTGGCGGCATCGAACGTCTGCCACGCTGCCACGTGGTCTGCCAGTTGCCGCGCTGTCTCAACGATGCGCGCCACTCCTTCCGCCTCCAGCGCGCGGTAATAAGCGAGCTGCCCTCTGGCCACGGCGTGCGCCTGTGCCACCGAGCGGTACTCGATGCCTGCGGCCGGGTGCCCGCTGGCGCGTGCGAGCATGGTGGCAAAGCTGAGGAAGACACGGCCCTGACGCATTTCCGGCAGCGCTACCGTGTTCATGGCGCGGCTTTTTCCCGTCAGAGAGGTTTCGGTCTGGCGGATGGTGTACACCGACTGGTGCAGGTCACGCTCAAACCATAGCGCGTTCCACGAGAGGTCCAGATGTCCATCAATGATTAACATGCTTCATCCTTCGGGTCAGGCACCCGGTTTTACAAAACCATCTGGTGCCGGGCGAATTACTTCACCAGCAACCGGGCCGCCCGCGCGGCGACCAACTGGCATGGCAGACAGTACGGGGCCAGCTTCCTACCCGGCGGCAGCGACACCTGCTCATAGGCTGTCAGGTGGCCGGCCGCCTGGTGATAGGCGACATGTCCGTACAGCGAGAGCAGGAAATCCCACCGTCGGCCCAGCCGCCATAGAGCGTAAAGATAATCGACCAGTGGCCAGTCGTCCAGATGATCTTCAAAGCGCGTCATGCCGCAGAATTGGCCACCCGCCACGAGGCGCGCGTCGATGACGCGGTTCGCCAGCTCCGGCGGGAGCAGATCGCTGGACAGCAGCTCCGGCCAATAACGATAGTTCGTGTACGAGGCCTCACGTGTGTCTGTGAGCGATTGTGGCCGTACGAGCGGCTCCACCTGCGGAGGCAGCCACCACTCAGCGAGATCACCCGGCCAGCATTTGCGGATGGCCTGCTGGGTATCGAGGGCCAGTGTGCGGGCCGCGTTGCGTGTGGCGTCCGTGCCTGTGGCCGGGTTCGCTCCAAGCTGGTCGCACAGGCTGGCCCACTCCCGCAAGCCACGCGCCACCCAGGCATTGTTGTGGAAATACCGGCCCACCTTCTCTTTCTCGTCGTCCTCTGGAACACCGGCGATCAACCCGTCCCCTTTTTCGGTTTCGGACTCGTGGAGCAGCGCCAGCAGATACTGGGCAATGCGGTCCAGCGATCGAAAGCCATCCTGCCACCAGCCCGGCGTACCCGCGCGCTGCACCAGCATAACCGCCGTATGGAGCAGTTGCCCCAATTCGGCCAGCGACGTGCCCCGGTAGGCGATGGTGCCGTCGGAACGCACAAAGTGCAATAGCCAATAGCGAAAGAGGTGAGTCGCACGCTCCAGCATTCCCCAGGCGCTGAGAGCATCCACAGCAGAGATGATAATGGGCGGGAAGCCATCGTGGACGTTCTCCGCGTAGCCCTCGATGCCGTACTTGGGATGATCGCCCTGGAATGTGGCATCGATGCTGGCGAGCCCGGTTTTCACCGAGAGATCCAGCATGGGGTGCCCCGTGTCCACCTTTGGGAAGGTCTGCAGTCTCTCACGATTCGCAGCGATAAGTGTGCCGTCGAAGGCGGCGTCGCCGGTAGTGGGCGGAGCCATGCTCCAGATGGAGTCCAGGTTGGGCTGCTCTCCCCGACGTAAGAGCTGCTCCCGCACGGGGTCTTTACGCGCTTGCATCCACTCGGGGTGCATACTGTCCAGGTATGTCGACATGGCCTGGTAATCCTCCTATAGTCTGGCTCAACTCAATAGTACCCATATTCGTCAATCGGTGGGAACGACTGCGTCACGTGATTGCGCGAGCCAGGCGTCTCGGCGCAGCGCGGCATTACGGAGTGGCTTGCTATGGATGGGTCACATTGAGCAGCGGCGACAAATGCTGCGGGCGGTGTTCGTGCGCCAAGGCGAGCTGGAGTCGTAGACCGATCAACGGCCGGAGGACTGCCGCAAGCTGTTGTGCGCTGTTAATCTGAAGACCGTTGCGGATGTCTGACTTCTCGGAGAAGTCAGACATCTGGGCGCCTATCGGGATAGGACTCAGCACTGTGATGCGATGCAAACCACGCAGCAACGAAGCTTGCCTTATTGACCGATCGAGCGAGAGGTATGCTACTGAGAACCGTTTTCACCGACAGCGACATGGTTGATGAATGCGATGCACGGTCAGCAACAGGAGCGGCCTGATCGGTGATTCCAATTTGGTCACTTCGCGAGCAAAGTCTGGTGATCAAAGTAAGATAGAACTTCGATCGCTACACGACTGGCATGTTACAGGTATGGTGTTGCAGCCATGAACGCCGAAGCATTCCCCACGTTACTGCGGAAATGGAATAGCCTGAAGACCACACCCTGGTGGCCGGCCGTTCTACTGCTCCTGCTGCAGTTGACCAGCGGCATGCAAAACATTCCGCAGGGTGCGTTTTTCCTGATCTATATGCAGGAGCAGCTGAGGCAGACACCCGCGGCCATCTCCGGCATCGTGGCCGGCGCCTATCTGGTGGGGATGGCGGCGGCCCTGCTGGGCGGCGCCCTCACCGCCCGGCTGGGCAGCAAATGGGTGATCGCCGGCGGCCTGGTGTTCGCCGGTCTGTGCAGCCTGGTCTTCCAGACGCGCTCTCTGTGGCTGGCCATCCCCTTATGGCTGATCGGCAGCGCGGGGTCGGCTCTGAACACCGTCGGCAGCGCGAGCTATCTGACCCGGCTGCGGGAACGTGGTGCGTTGGGCATCCTGTCCGCGCTGTACGTGCTGAGCATGACGGCAGGCGGCGCCCTCGGCAACCCGATCGCCGGCGTGTTAATCGAGCAGCGCGGCTTCAGCACGTTCGGCTGGACGGCCATGGGCATCTGCGGCGTCGCCCTCCTGTTCGCTGCGCTCCTGAGTGTGCATCGGCAGGACCGCGACGCCGAAGCGGCCTCGCTGCGTGCCTTCTGGTCGAGCGCGCTGTCGGCCACCCGCCGCGCGCAGGGGCGCCTGGTGGTGGGCATGCGGTGCCTGCCGACGATCTTCTACGGCATGTTGACGGTGCTGATGCCCCTGTTAATCTTCGACGCCACCGGCAGCAAGGTGATCGTCGCCGCTTACGGAACGGTTACACTGCTCGTGGCTTCCGCCACGCAACTGCTGGCCGGGCGGGCCGCTGACCGCTGGGGCGGCCGCCGGCCGACGCTGATTGCCTATGCAGGGATCGTCCTGGCCGGCCTTGGGCTGGCGGTTAGCGCCGGCACGTTGTGGGGGCTTTTTGTGTTCGGGGTGCTAGGTACCGCGGCAGCCTGGTCGCTGTCCACGCTGATGTACGTCTGGGTGTCTGATGGCATCTCAAAGCCCGAACATCCCTCGACGTTTGGTTTATTGCACGCGGTGTGGAACCTGAGCATGATCAGCGGCTCGGTGCTGGGCGGCTGGTTCGTCCACGTGGCGCCCGGGCTGCCCTTCCTGATCGCTGGCCTGCTCAATCTCGGCTCGTTCGTTCTCACTTTTGCATACTACGGCACAACAGGCAAAAGCGATTGATCACCAGAGCGCCCCGTCGTGAGCTTGATCCGGGACGCGCCGGTGCTGTTTGCGCCCATTGTATTCTCCACTGACACTACTTCGCAACAGCGCCGGCATCGGCCTGCTGCGATCGATTCGCCATTCTCAAGCCCGGTATCCACTGGCGACTACCACGAAGCGCGGTCAGAATCCGCTGGAAGAGATTCGGTTGCTCATCTCGGATGGGCACATACAGGTTCTTCAGCCGTGCGTTGTGCTGTTCATACTCCCATCTACATAACATAAATATACTATAATCTGGCATAACGATATCCCCTTTACAAGGTTTGCTCATATTACTTATGGGCTGTACTCGTTATAGCGGGCTGACGTAAGGAAAAGTTGACCAGTCTTGTCCGCGCCTTGTCAAAGGCTTACCAAACTTGTCAATGGGCATCTTGTGGAGGGCAGTGCCGGTCAGGTATGAGGCGACATAAGCTCAATGCCGCATGTTGCACGCCTGTTGCCGTGTGGTGTTCTGGTCGCATGATCGCCCACCCACGTTTTTATGCAATGCAACACTTCGTTTGAGGCGGACATTCCCCTGCGAAGTCGCGGCCTGCACTGCACATTTACACACTCTTTATAACTTGCGCATGTCTGCTTTGTTATTCGTGATTAATATTTATGATGACTGAGTAATAATAAATGAAAGACCATTACAGTCTCATGGGCCAGTCCATCCACGAGGTGGCCGCGAAACGACACCTGTCGAGCGTATGGCTCGTGCTGGTTTTAGCTGGGACTGCTCTGTTAATTCCTCTGATGGCATCCAGCTCGCTGGCGCCTGGCATTGGTGGAGGCAGCTTTTTAGTGCTCGTCATACTGGCTCGCTTCATAACGGATATCGCCGACCTCAAAGGCAACAAGATGAAGCAGACAGAACACCACCCCTGCCGGCCAGCTGACTCTGGACAAAGCCTGGGCCTGGACCTCATGAACCTGGGCGAAAACTACATGGTGTTCGATGACGTTCAATCTCCGTACGGCAACATCGATCAGGTCGCCATTGGCAAATACAATGGCATCTTCCTGATAGAGCGGCTGGCTCAGCGGGGCAAGGCTGGCTTCTCCAACGGACAACTGATCGTGAACGGCCACGTGCCTGAAAAGAACTACATCGCACAGGCTCTTCGTAATGCTGGTTGGTTGAAGGACCAGATTCGCAATGCCCTGCACCTCAATGTGGAGCTGCAGGTGACGCCGATTGTGCTGTTTACGAATGCCGAAGTTGAAGAGGCCCAACCCATCAAAGGCGTCGTGATTATCAACTGGCAATACCTCCCGGCGATTCTGCACAGGCAAAACCATCGCGCCATCAATTCGTCCATCTGGGAATGTCGCGAGAAGATTCGCGGCGCGGTGTATGATTATGAATTTGGGTCCGACGACATCTCGTCCAACGCCGCATGAAAGCCAGCCTCCGGCCAGAGCAGGCGGCCGGCGCCATCCTCCCACCGCCCCGTGCCCATCTCAAGCTGTATAAGTTGATCCGGCTGGATCCTGTGATGCAATCAGCAGTTAATATAGAGAGCTATGGGGCCAAGTCGGGCGATCGGAAGGGTGGGGTGCAGGAACGCCCAGGATGAGAAGTATTCCTGCGCTCGTGTGCCGCTGGAGCGGAGAAGCTGAGGCATGAGGTGCATGAAATAACCAGCGCCTACAACGCACGCGTGAAGTTTTGGGCCAGTCTGAAACTCGCCAAATACCGGCAGGAGAGCGGGTTGTTTCTGGTGGAAGGCACACGCGCTGTGGCCGAAGCACTGCTTACCGGGCACACCCCGGAGGCCATCATCTACGGAGCGCAATCGCTGCGTACGGATCGGGCACGCCACCTGATCGATACGGCTCCGGCGCACCTGTTGTATCAGGTGAGTGAGGCCGCACTGCGCCGCCTCTCCGTGCGCAACGATCCGGCTGAAATATTCGCCGTCTGCCAGCCGGTGGACGTGCCTCTGGATGGGTTGGACCTGCCTGCCAACCCACTGTGCGTGGTATTGGACGAACCGCACGGGCCGGGTAACCTGGGTGTCACGCTCCGGGTGGCCGACGGCGTCGGTGCGGACGCCGTGATCATCATCGAACCTGCTGTGGACCTGTATAACCCAGCGGCGGTAGGCGCGGCCGTTGGCTCGCTGTTTGGCCTGCCCATCGCGCGCGCTCCGGATCGTGCCACGTTCCTGACCTGGTACGGCGCTACGTGGGGCGCGCGCCCCGACACGCGCTGTGTGGCCACGCTGCCTGAGGCCGAGCAGGACTACTCCGCGCTGGCTGACCTGGAGCACCCGCTGTTCGTGTTGTTCGGCAACGAGGAACGCGGTCTGGCACCCGAATTACAGCAGCAGGCGAATGTGGAAGTATGCATCCGGATGCTAGGCCGCGCAGATTCACTCAACACCGCCAGTGCTGTCGCCGTGATCCTCTGTGACATTGTGCGCAAGCGCGGGCGCGGACGTTACAGCACACCGCAACACACACGTGTGCCGGCCGGTTTTGAGCAGCCGCGTCCGTCGCCGCCGCCACATCATTTGTAGAGGCGGGGCTTGCCCGCGCCCTCTCACCGGGTTGTCACGCGTTAAACCGGAAGGGCTTACAATGCTGCGGTCGGCTGCTCCAAGATTAGGAAACAAACTCATGCAACCGATGAAAGTCCTTTAGTCATGCAATACGATTTCGATCGCGAAGTCAGCCGCACAGGCACCGACTGTTACAAATGGGATCTCTTCCACGCCCGCGACGGCGCACCCCGCCTGCTGCCCATGTGGGTCGCCGATATGGATTTTCCGTGTCCGGCGCCAGTCTCCGAAGCCCTGGTCGCCCGAGCGGCGAACGGCATCTTTGGCTACACCATGAAATCCGCCGCGTATCTGGATTCGGTGGTGGGCTGGATGCAGCAGCGCCACCACTGGGAGATCAAACCGGAGTGGATCTGTGTCACACCGGGGGTCGTCCCGGCATTAAACATGCTGGTGCGTACGTTCGTCGCGCCGGGTGAGCATGTGCTCATCCAGCCACCCGTCTATGGGCCTTTCTTTTCTGCTGCACAGAGCAACCAGGCGGCCAGCATCCCCAATCCGCTGCGCTACGCGAACGGTCGCTACCAGATGGACTTCGACGACCTGCAGGAGAAGTTGCGTGACCCGCAGCTGAAGATGGCCATTCTGTGCAATCCCCACAACCCGGTCGGGCGGGTCTGGACACGCGACGAGCTGACTCGCTTCGGCGAGCTATGCCTGGAGCACGGCGTCATGGTCGTCTCCGATGAGATTCATGGTGACCTCGTTTATCGGGGCGAGCAGTTCACGCCCTTCGCCAGCCTGGGCGAGGCGTTCACCCAGCACAACATTATCTGCACAGCGCCCAGCAAAACCTTCAACCTGGCCGGGCTGGAGACATCGAACATCATCATTGCAGACGCCGATCTACGCACCCGCTTTGAGAAGACGCTGAGGAGTGATGGACTGGGCGGCATCAATTCGTTTGGCCTGGTGGCCACCGAAACCGCCTACCGTCGGGGCGAGGAGTGGCTGGAGCAGCTCATCGATTACCTGGGCGACAACCTGCGTTACCTGGAAGACACCTTCCGGAACGAGATCCCGCAGATCAAGGTCATCCATCCGGAGGGCACGTACATGATCTGGCTGGACTGCCGCGCCCTGGGGTTGGACCGGAGCGCTCTGACCCACCTGATGCGCGACACGGCAGGCGTCGTGTTGAACGACGGCTACGCCTTTGGCCCGCAGGGTGAAGGCTTCCAGCGCATCAACATCGCCTGCCCCCGCTCGATCCTGGTCGAGGGGCTTGAGCGGATCAGGAGTGCCGTCGCGACGCTGAAGCAATAAGCGGTTGAGAGTCTCAGGCGTTGCTGGAAGGCCACGTCGCAACCCTTAAGCCGCCCAGCTTACGCCGCAACAACTCACGGAAGGCCGAGACCGCCTGCGCCGACTCGAAACCGCGCTTGGGAATTACCTGATACAGCAACTCGTCCGTCAGGCGCGGCAGCATGAAATGCTGGCGTGTCTCAAAGAAGGCCGCGAAGGTGGTCCAGTCCATGCGGATCTCGCCATAGCGGTGGCGCAGGATCAGCCCGCGCTCGTCCGCCAGGCCGAAGGTCTCACAACGCAGGCGCTCGTTCCGAATTACCTGGTCGCGCAGGCGCAGCGGCAGCACGATGAAATAGACCAGCCAGGGGACGGCCAGCGGAATCGAGGCCACGAAGAGCGGCAGGGTGTACAGCGGAGAGAATGCCGGCAACCCCTGCACCAGCAGCACGGGGATGACAGCCAGCAGGCACATTGATGCCGGCGCGGTGACGGCCAACCACATGCGGGTGAGCGGGCGGCGCCGGAGCTGCGCCTGCATGCCCTGAACATAGTCTTCCACGTGGGGCGTGTAACGAAAGCGGATGCTGTTGGTGCTGGTAATGCTCATCCTGTTTTCAGCCAGACTACCTCATGGCCTGGTGCGGCTTGCAGTTAACAACTAAGCTCCCGACAGTCATGCTGAGCTTGCCTAACCACCCTTCGACAGGCTCAGGATGTACCCTTCGACAGGCTCAGGATGCACCCTTCGACAGGCTCAGGATGTACCCTTCGACAAGCTCAGGATGCACCCTTCGACAGGCTCAGGATGTACCCTTCGACAGGCTCAGGATAAATGCTCAATCCCTTGTGTTCAATCGCAAGCCGCTCTAACCTGCGACCTTCTCAAAAACAAGTATAAGACAGGCGCGATCTGCACGTGAAAGGCTATTCAGGGACGCACGATGCGCACCGTCGCAATGGAGTATGGCTCGAGCGGCAATCGTACCGCATGTGCGCTGCTGTCCAGCGCCTCGCCATCGAACTCGACCAGGTTCGTGCGGCACGCACGCGCGATCTCCAGCGACGGTAGCGTCATCGTCACGTCTGTCTTTTTCCCGGCCGTCTCGATCAACCGGAGGATGAAGCCTTCGCCATCCTCAGCCTGCTTCCAGGTGAGCAGCATGACATTGGGCGCGTCGATGCGGCAAAACGAGGCGGCGCCCGGCAGCGGCCCCGGCTGTGGACCTTTCATCCACACAGCCACGGGTGGATCGGCGGCTCCCCAGCCGAATGCCTGGACCTGCCCGTCGGCGCGCTCGGAGCTGAGCACCGTAAAAGAATAGCGGAAAAGCGACTCACCCGCATGCACGTTAACGAAGTTGGTGCGAAAGTTGTTGTACATGAGCAGCGAGTACAGATGTGCGGTTTTCAGCTCGCCGGCCTTCAGGAAGGGGTGCCCGTAGCCGGGCGGTGTGACGCCGTGGTGCGCGCCGGACACGTAACCCGGCCACAAACCGCCGAACTCGACCATGGGCGCGTCGATGGGTGTCCATACCACCCGGCACGAAGCACTGCTCACCTCAGCCCAGTGCTGGACGGCGTAATAGTCGGTGTTGGAGCCAGGGAGCTGGTCGCGCAGCGGCTCCATGACGGTATCCGCCGCCTCGTAGCGGAAGTGCAGCCCTGGGCCTGGCTCAGCCTGTGAATCGGCGACCTGGAAGGGGAAGGCACAGTACAGCTCGAGATTGGGCGTCGAATCGCGCAGCAGCCGCAGGGCGACGTCGATGCGCTTCACGGTGTGGTAAAGCGTGATTTCACGCGTCAGGCTGGGGCAACCCGGCAGGCTACCCCTGAGCCGCAGCGTGGAGAAAACCGGGCCAGACTCGACCAGTGCTGTCTGGCTGACGCGCACCCCCTCCTGCCGGGCCGTCTCGCAGTCTCGGGCGATCACTTCTGCGAAGCCGTGCGGCGCGGCCCGGTCGACCATTTCACGGCCCTGCGACCTGTCCAGCAGCGACGTGACAGCGCCACGGCGCGCATCCACTTCCAGATGAAAGAAGCAATTCTCCACGCCGTTTGCGGTGGCGATTGCACCGGCCTCGAAGTGTGGCCACGCGTCGCAGGGGACGATGCGATAGGACTTGTAGCCAACGGGCGGCAGACCCGTCGCCAGGAAGACCAGCTCGTCCTGGTAGCGCCCATCCACTTTGCCCATTGCCACCCGTTCGGCCGCCCACGGTTGAGCCGACTGCGGGTCGGTCACGCGGCTGATCTGGTAAGCAACCGATTGCCCGGTCGCCTCATCGATCAGCCTGAAAGGGTTCTCAAACAAGGCTGCTGGAGGCTCGAGCATGGCTCGTCCGATCGCGTCGGCCGACACCTGCAGCGGGCCGTCGCCCCGACGGGCCGGCGCCTGCCAGTGCATGGGCGTGCTGCGCGGACTCCACGGCCGCAGGGGAACACGCACCACATCGGTGCGCTCCCACGAATGCATGTTAAAAACCGTCAGGTAGACACCTGCCTCGGGATACGAGATGGCATCGGCCATCCTGTTCGCCGCCTTCAGCATGACGTCATGTGAGAGCGCCGCAGCGCGCCAGGCGAACCCAGCCTTCTCGCTCACGCAGGCGTCCTGAGCCGGGCCGCCTGGGTTTGCCATGCCCCAGCAATGCTCGTCGAAGAAGAGCGTGTGGCGATAGGCATCGTGCAAGGTGGCACGCGGATAAGCATGGTCCGTCAGCAATGTGGCCAGTGTGGCCAGCTTCTCGGCGCTGAGCAAGCCGTCGTGCGTCCGCCGATTCGTCGCCGTCTCCTGTGGCGTGCAGGTGGCGGCAGCGGGGTAGTCGGTGCCGGGCGCCTCACCGCGCAGCGTCCTGAGCGTGCCTCCCCAGCGCTGCTCGAAGCGGGCCAAGAACTGCCCATAGGTGGCATTGATCAGGCGTGGATAGGCCCACTGATCATTCCACTGCCGCGCGATGCGGGCATACGTTGGGACGGCCGGGGCATTATCGCGCCAGCCGCCCCGCAGCATATAGCTGACCATGTCGTACGCATAACCGTCGTGATCAAGCTGCGCCAACATCGCGGGCAGCTCGCGCACGGCACACTCGTAGCTGGTTGGCAACCACTCGCCCATGCCGTGCGATTTGTACCAGACCAGCAGGCGCGAGCCGTCGACGCCCTCCCACCAGAAGCCGCCGGGCCGGGCAAGGCTCAGCACCGCGTCTTCGTCCCACAGGTTGTGCACCCGTTCGTGGTACCAGCGCGGGATGGCCGGCGAGAAGTAGCGCACGCCCGCGCCGGCCAGCACATTGGCCAGGCCCCAGGAAAAACCGGGGATGTCGTTGAGCTCGGCCACCGTGATGTCCACACCGAAGCGCCGCTTCAGCTCGAAGGCTGGATAAAGCAGCCGGATGAGCTCCTCGTGACCGCACAGCTCCGTGATCTCGTTGGCAAAGAGCGCCGTCACCTCGAGCTGACCCCGCCGGATGGCGTCGATCAGCCGCTGCACGTCGCCGGGCGGGCGGGTCTCGAGGTACTGTACGAGCGACCAGGCCTGTTCGGCGACGAAGCGGAACCGTGAGTCGTCGGGCCAAGATGCCGTCTCATCACAGTAGCGCACTACGTCATCCAGGATGGCAGCATGTTCGCGTAACACATCGGCAGGCAGATCGGTATAGCCAAGGTCGTGATGCGAGAAGTGCATCAGGTAGACCTCCCAGTGCCGGACCGGCTGCCAATCGACTGTCTGCTCGTCCTGAATGGCGCCTGCTGCCAGGAGGCGCAGCGTCACAGGCTGAGGGGTACGCAGGTCGGGCAGGTGGACGTCCACGCCCGTCAGCCCGGCGCCAAGCGGCGGCAGTGCCAGCCACTCGTCCACATCGCGGGCACGCACCGAAAGTGTGGCATCGGGCACGCTCGCGGCACTTTCGAAGGTCAGGCGAACCTGCTGGCGCAGGGTATTTCCATCACGCACAAAGAAGACCGTGGGCTCAACTTTTTGGATGGATGGATGGTTCATGCCTGTGCCTCCTGCCGGCGTTCACCACGCAACGCACTGTGCATGGCGAGCCGCCCACATCCTGTGCACGACCGCACCTTGCAGTGCACAGACCAGCCTGCCTCGTCTGCCCTGACAGGTGCGCTGACAGGCGCGCTGACGGGCGCGCTCACGGGCGCCCGGCAGCCGGAGCAGGCCCACCAGGGGCTGCCACAGACAGCACCCCACCACGGACACGTGTACGAAGGCGCCACGGCAGGCGTCCGACCTGCTGGGCCGTACCGGCCCAGCAGGGCGACATATCTCCCTGTTCAACCGATGAGCCCCATGCACGGACCTCATATCAGGTAAAAGGCGGTCTGGCGTGCATCGATGACACGGCAGCCATCGCGGGTAAATACCACATCCTCCTCCATCCCCAGGCGCACTTCTTCACCGCCCCACTCCGGCACTGGACCCGCGACGGATAGCTCCATGGTGAAGGCGTTGTTATAGTCCAGCCGCACATCGCCGCGGCCTGGACAGGCTTCCTGTTCCCAGGGCAGGCCGATGAGCGGGCCGGGTTCGTGCAGGTAAAGGCCGAGCGAATGCGAGTAGACCTTCGGGTTGGGCACGCCTTCCGCCCGCGCGCGAGCAAGGATGTTTGCAAGCAGCTCGTTGCCGGTGAGGCCGTGCTGGAAAGCAGCCATGAAGAGATCCTGCAAGGCCGTGGCCTGGGTCATGAGCTGCCGCAGGCCGGCGGGGGCATCCGATTCCCCTTCGCGCAGGACGTAGGCCCACTGCTGGTGGTCGGAGTTCAGGCGCAGATACTTGATGCCGGTGTCGCAGTGGATCAGGTCGCCAGGCCGAATGGTCGGGTCACTGGCGCCATAGCGAGCCCGCGCCGGCCCGGCGCGCACGACGTTGAAGAAAGGCTGGAAGGCAACATCGAGGCCCAGGTCGGCACAGCGCTGCCAGTAGTGCCACTCCAGGTCCTGCGGGGTGGTCACGCCCGGCACGATCGTGTGCGGGCTGTAACAGGCGGCGATGATGGCGTGGGCTACACGCACGACGTGTTCGAAGAGGGAGACCTCGTCATCGGCCAAAGTAGCGAGCCAGCGCGTGGCCAGCGGCTCGGCCGAGGTCAGGCGCGCGACGTACTCGGGAGGCAGATTGTCCAGCAGTTGCTGGTGGAGGTTGTGCGTCAGCCCGCCGGCGGCCCACTGGACCGAACCGGTGTTGATGCCGATGGCCCGCGGAGCCCGCTCCCGGATGATCTGCCGTAGCCAGGGCCATTGTTCGCGCTCAAGCTGGCCGCGGTAGGGGCGGTCGTACAGGTCGTGCGTGTCGGTGCCGGAGATGTTGATGCACTCGATGCCGCGATCCGGGCCGCGGTCGAAGAAGATCAGCATTTGCAGGATGGGACACCAGGTGTCCATGGGGATCAGCGTGGTGAAGACGGGGTCGAGGTCGTCTTCCTGGCAGAGGATCAGCCACATGTCGATGCCCGAGGCTCGCATGGCCGCTGGCAAAACCGTCTGCAGACGCTGGTGCAGGATGCGGTGGATCACTTCGGCGCGCTGGCGCATGGGCAACACGGGCGGGATGGAGCGGTCCGGTTTGACGGGCGTGAGCGGATACTCGCCTGACGGGTGCTTGGTCATGCAGGCCTCCTGTTCACAGTATATGCGATGTACTATAGCGTGGGGAGAGTCTCGCGGCCACTGCAAATTGTGCGTCGTGAGGACAACGTAGGCCTGCACTGACAAAGATGATGACCACGCAGGCGGTCAACGGATTCGGGGAGCGGATTGAACGGAGTGGGACCACAGTTGCCGCAGCGGGATATGGGTATATAAACAGGTAGTTAGGGGGCCGCGCATGGGGTTCCGTTCAACCAGTAATCGATGATTAGCCGTCATGGTGCAAACCTGTTGCACTCTGCCCTGCTACCATGGAAGTGCCATGGCTACGCATCATTCGTTAGCACGCGTGATCGTTATTGATCTCATATCCGAAACGGCGAATATCCAGGTGTCGGGCGGTTATTGCAGGAACTGGAAGTGAGCCGCCGGCAGATCCTCTACGACCTGGAGTACCTGCGGGACCGTCTGCAAGCCCCGCTGGCTTACGATCGCCGGCGCAAGGGCTACTGCTACAGCGAGCCGACCTGGATGCTGCCCAGCATCGCCATCACGCAGGGCGAGCTGATGGCTTTCTTCCTGAGCGTCGAAGTGGCGCAGCGGTTCCTGGGCACGCCGTTCGAGGCCCCGCTGCGAGAGGCGGTGCGCAAGCTCTCCAGGGAGCTGCAGGGCGACGTGCGGGTGGACCTGGAGGAGATGCGCCGCCACTACACGTTCAGCGCGCCGGCCCTGCCCAGCGTGAACGCGCGCCTGCTGGCCGACGTGACGGACGCGATCCGCCAACAACGGCAGGTGCGCATCACGTACCACTCCGCGCACAACAACGAAACGACCGAACGCAGCGTGGACCCCTACCACCTGGCCAACATCACCGGCGACTGGGTGCTGATCGGCTTCGACCACCTGCGCGACGACTGGCGCGATTTTCTGCTGGCGCGTGTGACGCACTGGCAGATGCTGCCGAAGCGGTTCGAGCGGGTGTCGTTTGACGCGGAGGCCTACGCGGAGTCGGCGTTCCGCTATCAGCACGGCGGCGAGCCACAGCGCGTAGAGATCCGCTTCGACGAGTACCAGGCGCGCTGGATCCGCGAGCGGAAATGGCACGACACGCAGGAGCCGCTGGAGGAGACGCCCGACGGCGGGGTGATCCTGCGCTTCCGCTCGGCGGGGCTGGAGGAGGTGAAGCGCTGGGTGCTGCAGTACGGGGCGCACGCGCGGGTGCTGGCGCCAGAGGAGCTGCGGCGGATGGTGGGCGAGGACCTGAGGGCGGCGGCGGCGCTGTACACGGACGGGCATGCACCCGGCGGCACCGAGCCGCCAGGGGAGCCAAGTTAAACAGGAATACGTACGACGCGTTTCTCAAAGCAAACCATGCAGGATATAGGACTGGTGCGATGGACTACACGGAATTCTTTATAAAAGCGACTGGACGGGACTCACCATTCAAGTACCAGACCAGGCTGGCCGAGTGCGACACCTGGCCTGACTTGCTGGAGGCGCCTACGGGTGCCGGGAAAACGGCGGCCATCGTGTTGGCGTGGTTGTGGCGACGGCGTTTCGCGCCGAAACACTTCCGCGATCAGACACCGCGCCGTCTGGTTTACTGCCTACCCATGCGGGTACTGGTGGAACAAACGCGCGACGAGGCACGCAAGTGGTTGAGTAACCTCAGCCTCCATTCCGATGACATAGAAGTCTATGTGCTCATGGGCGGTGAAAAGCAGAAAGATTGGGACTTATACCCCGAACGAGACGCCATCCTCATCGGCACGCAGGACATGCTACTCTCGCGGGCACTCAACCGCGGCTACGGTATGAGCCGCTATCGCTGGCCGATGTCATTTGGTTTGTTGAATAACGACTGCCAATGGGTGCTCGATGAAGTGCAACTGATGGGAAACGGCCTCGCTACAACGGCGCAAGTAGCCGCTTTCCACCAAAGGCTTGGCACGTTAGGCAATACGCGTTGCCTGTGGGTATCGGCCACAATACAACCGGATTGGTTGGCAACAGTCGATTTTACGGAACACGTGCCCGATCTGACCGTGCACAGGCTCTCCGCTGGGGAATGCACGCGCTGCGCGCTGAGGCCCCGCCTTACGGCGGCCAAACCCCTGTACCAGACTATCGCTGCCGCCGGAAAGCCTACCGAGTTTGTCAAAGAGATACTACGCGAGCACCAGCCCAGCTCACTTACGCTGGTGGTCGTCAACACGGTGAAAAGCGCGCAGTTACTCTTTGCCGAGTTGCAGAAAGCGACACGTGTCGAAGAACAACGGGGCAAGCGACCGCCGAAGAAGCTTTCTATAAGACCGGAGCTTATTCTGCTGCACTCACACTTCCGCCCGG